>JAJPDY010000036.1 GCA_023252395.1 Nitrososphaera sp.
GTTTTCTCTATCTTTTGCTTCCTGTAACAATCGAAGCAACAGTCGTTATATGCAGTTTCGATCCTCGTCTTGCAAATCACACACAGCATTATAATCCAAAACAAAACTAATTTGTCGCGCTTATATCGAGAATGGAAGCTTGTTCTGATAGAAAAATCTGCCTCAACCGTGTGCTTTGACTATTGCTTCGTCAAGGATCTTGCCGTCTTTGATGCCAATTGCCTTGGCAAGCTCTGGCCTTGGCGCGTTGTGTGCAATGTCACTGACATATTCTGTTATCATGGCTGATAGGGCGGTTGATGCGTACCTTGAAACGATTGATGGTATGTTCGGGACTCTGATGAATATGTTGCCAAAATAGTCTACTTGCGCCGGGTTCAATATTGTTCCGGTGCTCGATGGCGAGTGCTTGCCTGCCGGGTTGACGTATGGAAAATTGCCTCCTTGGTCGACAGCCACGTCTATGATTATTTTCTTGCGCGTCTCTGAAATTTCTTTTAGTGTTTTTTCGTCTATCATCCTGCCAGCTTTTTCTTTGTCATAGGTCGAGCCTATTATGACATGCGCACTGCGCAACAGGTCGGGATCGGCGGCTGCAATTACCGAGCATCTTGGCAGGTTGATCTCTTGCAAGTATCTCCTGCGTACTTCGCGCTTTTCTACAATGATTATTTTCGCGCCAAGGGCTGAGCAGACCCTAGCAGCCGTCTCACCAACGCTCCCGCCACCAAATATCACTGCTGTCTTATCCTGCAACGACAGCATGCGCCTAAGATTGCTGTCAATTCTGGCATTCATAATGTGTTCAAAGCCTTCGATGAATTTCGACTTTATCTCGTCCGCGCCAGTCTTTAGCCTTATTGACTTGTCATGCCTGAAAGCGTAATTGTGGAAAAATCCTGCCCATATCCCGGACATGGCGCCGGCAATCCTGCTCATGGGCATCAAGAGCGGGGTCTGGCCGTTCTCGTCAACTACCTTTTCAAATGAGATAAAAGTAGCTCGTGATCTGACGGCCGCATCGGTCAGCTCATTGCTTGACTCAAAGTGGTTAAAGCCAAAAATGATGTGCTGGGGCTTTATGTGCAGGTGCTCGCCCTTGGACACTTGGATTTCCTTGACCTTGACTATCAACTGAGCTCTGGCATATAGCTCTGCCGCAGAGCCTACTATTGTAGCTCCGGCGGCACTGTACTCATCGTCAGAAAATCCGCTCTTGGCTCCTGCTTGGGTCTCGACAACGACCTTGCTTCCAGACATGGCAAGCGACGAAACCGAGCGGGGTGTCAGTGCCACCCTGTTCTCCTGATCCTTTGTCTCCTTTGGCACCCCGATTATCAACAATCGTAACTTTTAGCGTAAGATCATTTATTAGTACTTTCCTTGGGCTACTTGATGCATTTTGCGATCTCGCCGTACGATCCAAACGTGCCTTTTGCCTCAGGCAAGTGCCTTTCTATCGCCCTTGCCGCGGACTCGGCAAAAAGCTGTGCCGGGTCGTGCTTTCTGATCAGGTTGAAAAACTTGGCATTATCTGGTGAATGCATTTTTTCAAAATAGAGGACAGAGCTTTCCTCGATAATGATATCGGCGTCATGGCACGAAATACCATTTTTCCTCAAGTGCTGCTCGAGCTTGCTTGCGTAATGCGCAAAGTGCACTGAATAGCCGTCTCCAGAATCATTAGCCATGCTAGATCAGGCATCTTCTATAAGGTGGTCACCTGCTTTTTAATTTTTACACAATAGAAGAATGTTCTGCAAATGCTTTTACCTAGCAAGTGCATGTCTAGCTAATCTCCTGCAAAACGGCGGCCCGGGTTTCTGTTCCGTTCACCGAAGGCCGCTATTGCGGCAGGGAGGAAAGGCCAAACACGGAACTGGCTCGTAATAGCCTCCCTGCCAGCAGGAGTGTATAGAGTGAATGAAGATGCCTGAAAATGATTTTCGCTTTGTGTGTGCCGCCGACGAAATACCTGAGGGCAGGGCAAAGGCATTTTCCATCACAGATAACAATGGCAACAAGGTTGATGTTGCGGTATTCAACATTGGAGGCATTTTTTATGCAATTTCAAACATATGCATACACCAGGGCGGGCCGCTGAGCCAAGGCTTTTTGGATGGCAATATCGTGACCTGTCCATGGCACGGCTGGAAATATTCTGTAATGGACGGCAAGTCGCCCCACGAGGGAGGCGACAGCGTCAACTCGTACCCAGTTTCCGTATCTGAGGGCAGGGTGTACGTCAGTCCAGTCCCTGCCAAAGTAGGCAAGAGAATTTCAAAGCCACACAAGGCATACCAGGACCTTGATGGCGCAGTCAAGCAGCACATCGCAAACGTCACAGGTTCAAAGACCTTGCCAGTCGAAACCGCAGTCAGGGTGCTTGGCATATCAACTACCAACACGGACAGAAAGGCGCCGCGCAAAAGCACGTCAGAAGCAGCCCTCCAATTCGCCCTAGACTATGCAAAAGACAGGCTTGGCGCCGAAACCGTCATGATAAAGCTCCGTGACCTGAATTTCAAACACTGTGAAGGCTATTACTCAAAGAACGCCCGAGCGTGTATTTTTCCATGCTCAATATCTGAGATGGACGAAAAGGACCAGATGATAGAGATCTATGACAGGCTCTTGATCTGGGCGGACGTGGTCGTTGTTTCAACTCCGATCCGGTGGGGAAGTGCAAGCTCTCTCTATTACCAGATGGTCCAGCGCATGAACTGCGTGCAGAACCAGATAGTCACGCACGACAACTACCTTGTACGCGACAAGGTTGCGGCATTTATCATAACAGGCGGTCAGGACAACGTCCAGCACGTGGCCGGCGAATTATTGTCGTTCTGGTCACAGCTTGGCTGCGTATTTGGCAAGTTCCCATTTGTAGGGTGGAGCCGGGGCTGGTACGCGGAAGACACCGAAAACAATCACCGCGAAGAAATGAACTCTAGCGCGTTTCAAAAGGACATCATGCGGACAGTCAACGGCGCAGTAGAAATGTCAAGGCTTGTGAAAAAGAACAGGTACGACGAACGCGTGCTCAACATCCATTAAAGTTTAAGTCCATGCAGGACAATATTATGCTATATGAGTGAAAAAACCATGGGCAATAACCCATACGCTCCAGTCGAGATGCTAGTCGCCCCGTTTGTGATAGGTAAGGCAGCGTTTGAGATGGCGCTCACATCGACGGTTTCACTTGCAAGGCTGGCTCAGATTGCTGCCCAGTCCGCAGATACCGCACTTGCAAAATATATCCAGCTGACAGAAGAAGAGATACAAAAAGGCCAGAGAAAGGAAAGCGTCAAAGTAGAGTAATCACAGCTTTCTTAGGCTGACATTGTACGCTAGCCCAAACCTGTGCGCCTCGTCTCTAATATGCTGGAGCATCTTGAGGCCAGCGTTGCTCTTTGGCAGGGCAAGCGGCGCCGAATGGCCCTGCCTGTAGATTTCTTCATTTTCTTTTGCAAGGCCGACGCAAGGGATGTCTGACATTCCAAGGTTTCGAAGCGAGGCAAGGGCGGCGGCAAGCTGGCCGCGCCCACCGTCTATCACTATCAGGTCAGGCAACTTTTCTGTGTCGTTGGACGAATAGCGCCTATGCACGAGTTCACCTATCATCGCAAAGTCGTTCTGCCCTGCTATTGTCTTTATCCTGAACTTTCTGTAGCCTGACTTGCTTGGCTTGTTGTTGACAAATCGGGTGCACGCCCCGACTGCAATAGTTGTGCCAAGGTTTGAAACATCAAAACAGTCGATGACTTCGGGCATTGCAGCAAGGTTCAGCGCGTTTTTCAACTCAACTACAGCTGGATCATAGCCCCTTTCAATGTACATCGATAGGTTTCGCAAAATAAGATCCATCAGCTGGCGCTTTTCCTTTGCAAGCATGCGCTCGATGTTAAAGATGCTCACCTTGTGATCCGCAATCTTCTCGAGCGATGCTTCAAGCACCTGTCTGTCTTCTGGGTCTTCGTTGACGTACACAAACCTTGGGATCACCGGGATGGAAGAATAATACTGCAAGAGAAAAGACGACAGCGAGTTATCGCCTACGAGGTCGAACTCGAATTTTTTCCTGTCGCTGATGACCCCGCGGGTCCGGCGGAGTGCCATCACGTGGGCTATTCCTTTTGTAGCGTCCTTCATGATGCCAATGTATTCTTCGTCAGGATTCTTGTTGACAGCCTTTTCCATCTTTTGCTTTACGCGTAAATTATTCAGTCTGTACAGCGTGTCGCGGATTTCCTTTGCCCGCTCATAGTCGCCAAGGTCGGACGCGCGCTTCATTTCCACCTGCATTTCGTCGACAAACCTGTCAATGCTGCTCTTGCCTTCGAGTATATCCTGCAAGGCAGCGACTCCTGCCATGTACTGACCGCGCGTCACATTGTTGATGCAGGGCGCGTCGCAGTTCTTGATAAAATATTGGAGGCAAGGCGCCTTTGGGAGCTTGTTGCATATCCTGATCTTGAATAGTTTTCTCAAAAGCCCAACTGTCAGGAATTTAGAGCTGCCGCGCACAAAGGGTCCGTAGACCTTGCCCTTTGGCCCGAGGAACTCGCCTTCTCTGTTACGCCGGGCGACTAAAAGGCGCGGAAAGGGCTCGTCGGTTATCTTTAGATAAGTGTAGCGCTGCTGGTCCTTCAGCTCAATGTTGAAGATGGGGCGATACTTTTTGATGAGATTCGACTCAAGTAGGAACGCTTCAATTTCGTTGTCAGTGACTACAAATTCAATGTCTGCTATCCTGCTAACTAGCCTGCTAGTCTTCCACCCGGTGTCCGGATCTTGCCTTGTAAAATATGACGTGACTCGTTTTCTCAGGTTCTTTGCCTTGCCAATGTAGATTATCTTGCTGTCGTTGTCCTTCATCAGGTAGACGCCCGGATCGTCAGGCATCCGCTTTTCTTTTAGGATTGTTGCAGTCATGGCTTGTGCCTCTGCTGCAATATCTTTTGGTCCACCGCCAGCTTTGGCTTTAGATACTTGCCGGTGTAGCTGTCTTTATTTTCGCCTATCTCTTCAGGCGTTCCTGCTGCCACTATCATGCCACCTCCGGCGCCGCCTTCGGGTCCCAAGTCAACTATCCAGTCTGCCGAAGCAATGACATCAAGATTGTGCTCAATTACGATAATGGTGTTGCCAAGGTCTACAAGCCTCTTTAGTACGCTTAGCAGCTTGCTGACGTCTGCAAAGTGGAGGCCGGTTGTTGGCTCGTCCAGTATGTAGACCGTCTTGCCAGTGTCACGCCTTGACAGTTCGGCTGCCAGCTTGATCCTCTGGGCTTCCCCGCCTGACAGAGTTGTGGCAGGCTGGCCGAGCCTCAGATATCCAAGGCCGACATCATTTAGCGTCTGGAGCTTTTTTGTAATTGATGAAATATTAAGGAAGAATTCTAGAGCCTCTTCAATCGTCATGTCAAGCACGTCAGAAATAGTCTTGCCCTTGTACTTTATCGCAAGCGTTTCAGAGTTGTAGCGCCTGCCCTTGCATTCGTCGCAAGTGACATAGACATCCGGCAGGAACTGCATCTCTATCTTTTTGACGCCTCCACCTTCGCATGCTTCACACCTTCCTTCAGAAACGTTGAACGAGAACCTGCCTGCCTTGTATCCCATCTCTTTTGCCTGCGGTGTCTTTGCAAATAATTCGCGAATAGGAGTAAAGGCGCTGACGTAGGTGGCTGCGTTAGAGCGAGGTGTCCTGCCAATAGGTGATTGGTCGATTCCTATCACCTTGTCTATATGCTCCAGTCCAGACAGCTTGTTGTGCTTGCCCGGCCTGTCCTTTGCGTCATACAAGTGACTTGCAAGAGCTCTGAACAAGATATCGTTTACAAGAGTCGACTTGCCAGAGCCGGAGACTCCAGTGACCACCGTCATGCAGCCAAGCGGAAAGCGCACGTCTATTGACTTTAGGTTGTTTTCTTGCGCGCCGTGCACCGCCAGCCATTTTGACGCCTTGCGCCTTTCATGCTGGTGCGAAACTAGCCTGTCGCCTCTCAGGAATGCTCCAGTAATGGAATTTGAATTTTCTAGTATGTCTTCGAGCCTGCCGCTTGCGACGATCTCGCCGCCATGGATGCCTGCACCCGGGCCAATATCTATTATCCAGTCTGAGCTCCTTATCACTTCCTCGTCGTGCTCTACCACTACAAGCGTGTTGTCCAGATCACGCAGTTTTTTCAGAGTGTCTATCAGCCTTGCATTGTCGCGCTGGTGCAAGCCTATCGTGGGCTCGTCAAGGACGTAGAGCACTCCTGTCAAGTTTGAGCCTATCTGGGTTGCAAGCCTGATTCTCTGCGACTCGCCTCCTGATAATGTGGCGGTCATTCTGTTGAGCGTAAGGTAGTTCAGGCCGACGTTTCGCAAAAATTCAAGCCTTGAAATGATTTCTTTAAGTATTGTCCTTGCAATGTAGCGCTCTGTCTCTGACAGTTCCAGCACTTGAAAGAACTTGTAGCACTCGTCAATCGACAGGTCACACACGTCCATTATTGATTTGCTGCCTATCCTGACTGCAAGGGCTTCGTCGCGCAGGCGCCTGCCGTTGCAGCGCTCGCAAAAGCGCTCACGCATGAATTGCATTAGGTCTTCGCGCTTTGATTCCGACTCTGTCTCTCTGTAGATGCGCTCAAGATTTGGGATGACTCCTTCAAACCTCCCATTGTATTCCCACCTGCTGTCAGAGTAGCGTGATTCATACTTGTAGTGGATGTTCTCGTCAGTGCCATACAATATCACCTTTAGCTGCCTTTCAGTCATCTTTGCAACCGGAGTCGACAGGTCAAAGCCAAATTTCTTGCCAACATCTTTGAGCATTGACGAGCGGAAGGTAGCAAAGTGTCCTGTCCACGGCTTTATCGCTCCATCTAGTATGCTCTTTGTCCTGTCTGGTATTATCAGGTCTGGATCGAATTCAATCTTTATTCCAAGGCCGTTGCACTCCTTGCATGCGCCAAATGGGGAGTTGAACGAGAATGTGCGGGGCTCTAAATCCCCAAGGGAAATGCCGCAGTGCGGGCAGGCATTTCTCTGCGAATACATCGTGTCTTTGCCGTCAACTGAGACGACCACAACACCATTGCCAACCTTCAATGCAGACTGTATCGAGTCAAAGAGCCTGCTCTTTTCCCCTGCAGATGGCCTGAGTCTGTCAACGACGACTTCAATTGTGTGCTTTTTCTGCTTGTCCAGCCTCGGGTACTGCGGCTTTTCTTCCTCGTCCAGCTTTGTTATCTCGCCATCGAGCCTTATCCTTGAAAAGCCATCTTGCCGCAATTCGTCAAACAGTTTTTCATATGTCCCTTTTTTCGCCTGAATGGCAGGGCCGAGGATCATGACGTTCTTGCCTTCTGCTGTTTTTAGCACAGATTCTGTTATAGAGTCAACTGACTGACTGGCAATTTTTCTACCGCACTTTGGGCAGTGAGGCGTGCCAATCCTTGCAAACAACAGTCTTAGGTAATCGTAAATCTCGGTGACTGTCCCAACCGTCGAGCGTGGGTTCTTGCTCGTAGTTTTCTGCTGTATGGATATTGCCGGCGACAGCCCATCTATAGAGTCGACATCCGGCTTGTCCATCAGTTCCAGAAACTGCCTTGCATACGCAGACAGCGACTCGACATATCGCCTCTGGCCTTCCGCGTATATCGTGTCAAAGGCAAGAGTCGACTTGCCAGAGCCTGACAATCCCGTAATGACGACAAGTTTGTTTTTTGGGATCTCTACATTGATGTTCTTTAGGTTGTGCTGTCGGGCTCCCCTGATGATTATCTTGTCGTGCATCTATGACACCTCTGAATATGCCGGCTCGCCAAGTGCCTTTCTTATCTTGTTCAGCTTTTCTCGGAACATTATCGCCTTTTCAAATTCCAACTCTTCAGCAAACCTCTTCATCGTTGCCTCTGTCTCTACTGCCAGTTTCACCAAGTCCTGCCTTGTCATCGACTTGGTCTCTACTGCCATGTCTGCGATCTCTTTTGCACCTTCCGGCACTGGCTTGATTATCGTCTTTGGAGTTATCTCGTGCTTTATGTTGTATTCAAGTTGCTTTTTGCGCCTGCGCTCTGTTTCCTCTATCGCTTGCTTCATAGAGTCGGTAATGCGGTCAGAATATAGTATGACCGAGCCGTCGAGGTTGCGCGCAGCCCTTCCAAATGTCTGAATCAGGCTTGTGGCGTTTCGCAAAAAGCCTTCCTTGTCTGCGTCTAGTATGGCGACGAGCGAAACTTCAGGGATGTCGAGACCTTCCCTCAGGAGGTTGATTCCGACTAGAACATCAAACTCGCCAAGGCGCAGCTGCCGTATCAGTTCGGTGCGCTCCAAGCCCTCGATCTCAGAGTGCAAGTATCGAACGCGGACTTCATTTTTAGCCAGAAATTCTGCCAAGTCTTCCGCCATCCTCTTTGTCAGGGTTGTGACAAGTGTCCGCTGGCTGTTCTTGGCTCTTATTTTAATTTCTTTAATCAAATCCTCCATCTGGTTCTTTGTAGGCCGGATCTCGACTTTTGGATCGACAAGCCCTGTCGGCCTGACCAGCTGCTCGGCAACCTGCCAACTCGACTTTATCTCGTACTGGCCTGGAGTGGCTGACACAAAGATTACGTTCTTTAAGTATTTCTCAAACTCTTCAAACTTTAACGGGCGGTTATCATAGGCGCTTGGCAGGCGAAAGCCATAATCGACAAGCATCTTTTTGCGAGTATGGTCGCCGTTGTACATGCCATGCAGCTGTGGAAGGGTGACATGCGACTCGTCAATTACCAGCAAAAAGTCGTCGCCAAAAAAGTCAAGCAGGCACCAAGCCGG
>JAJPDY010000037.1 GCA_023252395.1 Nitrososphaera sp.
TCTTAGAATCACGCTCTGGACAGTGATATTGTTGGACAAACAGTGGTGTAATTAGATTCAAGGAGATTACTAAAAGATCAGTATGTCACTCAAATTACAACAACTTTAGCTGTCTGGGATAGAGGGTTTTCGCCTACTCAAAAAACATAATATGGTTGATTGTGTCATAACTGATTCCTCAAACTTCACAAACACACTTACTGCAATCGATTCATGGTCATTATCAAAAGGATCGTGTACCCTAACTGTCATAACCGCCATCAAACGATATGACAAAGGGTTAAAAACTACCGAGAGAATAGACTTCACTTTGGAAGTAAATATCCGTAATCTGCATGCCAATTTTCCATTATCTAAGATAAGACCACTTCAGGATTATGTCCTGAAGGAGATAGCAGATGCCTTACAAAGTGGATATAAGATAATAGTTCTTGAAGCACCTACAGGTTTTGGTAAGAGTGCAGTGGCAGTAGCACTAGCAAGAACCCTAGATGAGAGCTATTTTTGCACAGGTACGAAGGATTTACAAGACCAATATCACCAAGACTTTCCTTACATCTGGAAGATTCTTGGACGAAATAACTTCTCTTGCTACGAGCTGGAAAATATGGGAGGAGAACTACGACCGGGAGAAAAACCAATGTGTGATATGGGTCCATGCCAAACCAGTGGTTACAAATGCAGCTATAAGCCGAATATCAAACAATATGTAAGAATAGGATCAATTGTCCAATATGATGAAACATATACTTTTGAGGGTGATGATGGTGAGAAAGTTAAAGTTACTGTAGAAAAACCATGTCTATATTATGACCAGAAGCATAAAGGGTTAACAATCAACCATACAATAATGAATTATCGATACTTCTTTACGCTCTGCAAATTCACTTCAAATGATATTGCAACTAGGAGCCTTATAGTTTTTGATGAAGCGCACTCCATGGAAGAACAGATGATTGACTTTGCAAAATTCGTGTTTACAAGAAATGGTATGCAACAACTGGTACCAGAGTTCAAGTTCCCCGTCTGCAGCAAGACAGAGAAATTCGATATACAATATTGGAGGCAATATCTCATCGCTTTGAAAGCATCACTAGACAAAGCAATAACATTCTTGACGGAGTCTAATCACCACGAGCGCACCAAGCTATTGAAGGGTATCCAAAAGGACCCTTATGTCAAGGGCATATTGGATAGCAGTAAAGTAAAACTCACAGAAGAGTACACCGACGACTTTAGGAAAATGGTAGACAAATTATCGGAACTAATAAAGTCATTACAGGCACAACCAGAAAATTGGGTAATAAGGACAGTATTGGAAAAGTCGAGCAATGGCATAGACATGATTGAATTTGTACCATTGGATATATCACAATATTTTCAACCGATCTATGAGAAGGGCAATATCATATTATGCATGAGTGCCACAATACTTGATAAAAATGCCTTTTGCAAGTCTGTAGGATTACCACTAGACAAAGTAAAGTACATTCCAGTTCAGTCAGACTTTCCAGTTGAAAACCGGCTAATCTATCCAATGAGCGTGCAAAAATTGAACAGTAGGACTCTGCAAGATGAGAAAGTGCAAGAGACTATAGCAAAGTCAATCGATAAAATCCTAGACAAACACAGTAGAGATAAGGGTATAATTCACACAACCTCATACAAACAATCCAACTTCATCAAAAACCATCTATCGAGTACTAATAGAGCAAGGATAATAGAGACCGGATATCAGCTGGACAGGGTAAAATTATTGTCAGATCATCGACAAAGAACCGATGCTAGCGTGTTAATGTCACCATCGCTTCATACGGGGCTGGATCTGAAAGATGAACTGTCACGCTTCCAAGTAATGGTAAAAGTACCTTATCCTGACATGGGTGATCGATGGATAAAGGCCAAGATGGAAAAAAGCCAAGAGTGGTATAATTGGCAAACCGCTCTAAAACTAGTACAGGCATATGGGCGCTCTATACGCTCAAAGACTGATTATGCCAAGACATACATCCTTGATTCGCAATTTGCATATTTTGTGAGTATGAACAGAAACATTCTGCCAAAATGGTTTACAGACGCAATAAGATACCAGCTGCCCGCAGATGTTGCAAACTGCAAGGGAAGTACGTGAGCGCAATGTCTAGATTCGACTAATTCTGGTTGAAGTAGGTATAGATTAACATGCGTTATTGGTCAAAGTATTTTCATTTATAGATAAGATTTTATTGAAATGCTAACTGCCTGCTCTATATGTCCACCATGAAGTACATCCAGCTTGAACCGCAAGGCGACATTGCAATAGTGAGGATAAACCGGCCGGAAGCACTCAACGCCATGAACACAGACGTTATTTCAGAGCTTTCACGCGCAATTGACATACTTGCAGCCGACGAAACTATCAAGGTAGTAATCATCACCGGCGCAGGCGAGCGCTCTTTCTGCGCAGGCGCAGACATTTCGTACATGGTCAACATCGAACCGATGCAGGCAGAAAAATACGCGACTTCTGCTCAGGCCGTGATAAACAAGATTGAAAAACTAGACAAGCCAGTCATTGCGGCAGTCAACGGCTTTGCCCTTGGCGGCGGCTGCGAGCTGTCGATGGCCTGCGACATCCGGATCGCTTCAAGCAACGCCAAGATAGGCCAGCCTGAAGTGACGATTGGAATCCCGCCGGGGTGGGGCGGAACCCAGCGCCTTATGCGGCTGGTAGGCCCGGCAAAGGCAAAGGAGATGATATTTACCGGCAAGATGGTGACAGCAGACGAAGCAGCGCAGATCGGCCTTGTGAACAAGGTGGTAAGCGTTGGTGCAAGCGACAATCTGCCACCAGAAGCGCCCAAGGGAGATGCGGCGGCTGAAAAAGCTCGAGCTGCAGAAGTTGCCAAGATACTGAACCGCAAGCTGATGGAAGAATGCCTCGCACTTGCAAAAGAGATAACAAAGAACAGCTTTACCGCAGTCAAGGTGAGCAAGATGCTGGTAAACCGCGGCATGGACTCTGACCTTGAGACCGGCCTGAGGCTGGAGATCTACGGGTGGGCTCTCTGCTTTGCGCACGAAGACCGCCAGAAAATGATGTCCGCGTTTCTTAACAAGGGCAAGAAATAGCTAGACGACTCTGGAGCCTTGGCTTGGCCGGCAGACAAGCGTCCTGCTCTTTACGCCGGCCTGAGCAAACCCTTCTGCCATGGCGCCTGCCACTTTTCTTGCATTTTTGCTTTTCATGAACGCAATCATTGAAGGCCCAGCGCCGCTTATCGTAACTCCTAGCGCGCCTGCGGCAAGGGCGTTTTGCTTCACGCTGTCGTAGGCGGGTATCAGGTGCTTTCGCGCCGGCTCTACAATGACATCGTCGATTCCGCTTGCAATCATTTCAACGTCCTTTAGCGCAAAGCCGGCCACTATTGTGGCGGCGCCAGAAACATTATGAACAACGCTTCTCAGAGGCACCTCTTTTGGAAGGACGCTCCTTGCGACTTCTGTCTTTTTCTTGGGCACTTCAATCGACGGGACTCCCACTACAAGAACAAGATCCTTTGGCGGCTCTATCCTTGTGAATTGCCATTTGTCGCCTGCAATCCTGCATATCACAAACCCGCCAAGAAGGGAAGCAGAAACGTTGTCATAGTGCTTTGTGCCGGCGCTGGCTATCTCGCCTTCTGCCGCGTATTCAACCAGCCTGTTCTTGTCAATTTTTAGTCTATAGAGCGCGTTGAACGCGACTGCAGCTGCCGCGGCCGACGCGGCGCTACTGCCAATGCCATAGCCGGCAGGGACGCCTTTTGTGACTTCGACTTGCAGGCTGTCATTAACATCAAAATCCTGCATCATTTTTTTTATGACAAGGCCGGCAGAGTTATGCTCCGCATCAGCCGGGATTGCCAATTCATTCTTTAGCATCCTGATTGTTATCCCGCTTCCGCCCTGCGACACTTTGGTTATCCTGACCCTGTCTTCAAGCGCGTCAAGGGCTAGGCCAAACACGTCATAGCCGGGGCCAAGGTTGGCAGTGGAGCACGGCGCAATAGCTGTGCAGGACTTTTTCACGACCAAACTATCCTTCCTCCCCAAGATTAAGGGTTCGAGAAAGCGCGGCTGTAAGGTTCACAATGCCGTTCATTGTCACGCTTGACACTGCAATCATGCTCTGGCCAAAGCCGCCCTTGCTCATGACTCGTGCAAGCTCTTTGCTCAGTAGCGAATATTCGACATCCTTTTCGCTGTTGAGTGCGTGCTCTAGCGCGGCCCCGGGGCTCGCCCAGTCAAGGACGTCTTTTAGCCTGTCTATTATCAAGTCGCGCTTTGTAAGCGCGTTTATCTGCGCGGTTTTCAGCCGCAGTTTTACAGAGGTCGCAAGTAGGGATATCGATACAAAGTTGATGGGGGATGACACAAGCATGCCGTCAAACGTAAATATCGTCGCCTTGCTGTCTGCCCTAAGGTTTGACACAAAATACGGGCCGCTTGCCCGAAACGCAAAGAGCTCTATCTGGCCGGGCGTGTCCACTATAACGTAATCGGGGTTCAATTCGTCCAGCTCCTTTTGGATCTCGTCCAGCTTTGTTGCAATCATGTCGCTTGCCATGACAAGCGAGCCGTTTGGACCGAGGCTATAGCTATCCATTATGGTTGCAATGTCGATGTAGTCGCGGACGTCGACGTCCGGCTCGTACGGCAGGCTTGCGGCCCCGGGATCAAGGTTAAGGCTCACGGGGTACGCATTGGTGTCCTTGTACCACTGGAGCAGCCTAGAAGTGAGAAGCGACTTGCCAGCTCCGGCTGTTCCCGTGACGAATACCGCGTTCACTAATCAAGGGAAGAATATGCTGGTGTATATCTGCTTTACACCTGCTCTTTTTCTTTCTGCTCGTGCGCCTGCCGCCCCTTGCCCTTCTTTAGCTTGTCCTGCTCTTCATCTGGCTCGGCGTACTGCGGGAATTCCTCGATAGACAACAAGTACAATAGTACACAATTGTATTTAGAGCTCGCTTTCTTCGTGCCTTCCGCTGTTCATGAACAAGGCCAAAAGCGTAAATGGTATAGATGCTATGGCTGCAATAATTATCGTAACTCGGATAGACGTGGGATCGTACGACGCATGAAACAGCGGCAGAAACGGGATCGGGAACAAGACCCATACCCACAGGATCGCTACAATCAACAGCAGTTTCCACCTTTTCCTGATCTTCTGCTTCAGAAATGAAGATGCCAAGCGCCCTGCTTATTGGGCATAAGCACTCCTAATAGTCGTGACTTAACATAGTTACTCCCAATCAAGAGTGCAGTACCATTCTTCGTAAATGCAAATATTCGACGATTGCTACTTTGATATTGCGGAGCGGGCGTGGTCTTCATGCCAACGTTCTCGCTTTGTAATCTCTCATGCACACCAACATGGCGGTTACAATGCTGGCGCGGCTCGCTCCGCATATTCAGCAAGATGATTTCAGAATTATCGTTTTACGCATTCGTTATTATAGTACCACATTTTATCAAAAGATATTATTGAATTGGCGACTTGTTGCCATCCCTGCAAGTGTGGTGCCGTTCATTATACTCTTCCTTACTACGAATGTTTCGCCACAAGATGTCTTTAAGGTAGGGCTGGTGCCGTTCATTGCTTCCGCAGCTGCGGCACTTGCAAAGATGCTGCTACAAGCTGTGAGGTTCAAGTATTTCATCAGGCGCTTTATCGGCTACGACGTCAGCTCGACTGGCAAGACAATTTCTGCAAGGCTGGCCGGGGAATTTGTCACCCAGACCACGCCGTCGTACGTCGGCGGGGAATTTGTGAGAATAGCCTGGCTGACAAGAAATGGCGTGGCGCCGGGCAAGGCGGCGTGGGTGGCGACAATGGAAATCATTGCAGATGTCTTTGTAGGCTCGATGCTTGCATTTATCGCCGGCGGGCTAGCGCTCTACCGGGGCGGAAGCGTGGTGGGAATTGCAGTCATTTTAGTGACGATCCCAACCTTTGGAGTCTGGCTTGCGCTCGTGCTCTTTTCTGCAAAGCGCGTCCTGCGCCTGCCGTCATTTTCGCAAAGGATAGTGGAGAAATTCGTTTCCAAGGAAAAGGCAGAGAACTTTGTCACTTCTGCCAACTCTGCAATAGCTGATCTCTGCAAGATGAGCCGGGAGAATTTCAACTCCAAAAAGGCAATCGGCACCTTTGCAGTAGGGATTGCAATAACTTTTGCCGCGTTTGTCTTTCAGGGAATATCATTCATGGTGCTTGCAAACTCTGTCGAGTCAAGGATCGGGTTTTTCGACTCGCTCATGGCGACTTCTGCTTCAACCGCCGTTGCAAATATCCCAGTCACCATAGGAGGTTCGGGGCTTGCCGAGCTTGGCATATGGGCGTACATTTCAAACCTGAGCGGGATACCGGATCTTGGCAACGTGGTAAAAGATTCGCAGCTCAGCGTCATAATTGCGTGGAGGATAGCGACGTACCACGTGCCGCTGGTGATAGCATGGATTGCGCTGATGAAGCTTGCAATAGGCAAGGTGCCAAAAACGGGCCTACCTCCAGCGCCGCCACCTGCAGGCAAGCCCACCGATGGCGGGCCGGAAAATAACAATAACGCCACAAAATAAAAGCAGGCATTGCGTAACGCATTTGTGAAATTTAGCGGCAAGACAGTCGTTATCACGGGCGCTTCGTCCGGCATCGGGAGGCAGGCTGCGATGGACTTTGCCCGGCAAGGTGCCAGATCAATAGTTCTTGTGTCAAGGTCAGAGCCAAAGCTGTCGCAACTGGCAGGCGAAATAGCCCACGCGTCGCCATCATGCACGGCCATTCCATACGCCTGCGACGTGTCTGACAAGAGCCAGGTACTAAAGATGGGCCGGGACATTCTCGATAGGCTCGGCAGCGTGGATGTGCTTGTAAACAATGCCGGCTTTGGCATCTTTAAAAACGTCCGAGACATGAGCGTCGAGGAGATAGAGTCGATAACCGCTACAAACTACCACGGCATGATCTACTGCACCAAGGCTTTTCTCGACTCGATGCTTGCACGAAATTCCGGGCACATCGTGAACGTCGCGTCTGTCGCTGCAAGCTTTGGGGTTGCCGGCCTTGCCGCCTACTGCGGTAGCAAGTTTGCGATGCTCGGCTTTTCAGAGTCGCTCTACCACGAGCTTTGTGGGACTGGCGTGAAAATAACAGTAGTGAGCCCGATTGCAGTCAAGACCAATTTCTTCAACCACGAATCATTTAGCGGCAGGACTCCAAACTACACTGGCTTTGCGTTAAAGCCCGAGGCCGTATCAAAAGCAATACTTGCAGCGGCAAATTCGCCGCGCCTTGAAATAATAGTGCCGTTTTATGTGAGGGGCGCGGTCTGGTTCAAGCAGACTTTGCCGTACTTGGTGCAGCCAATCGTCGGCGCAATATCGCGCCAAAAGCTGTGACTATTCGTCGCCCTCTTCCTCAGAAGAAGACGATGCTGCTGGAAGGTCAGATTCCACGTCCATCAGCTGGAGCTCTTTTAATTCAAACCTGTAGATGGCTTTCATGTCAAGGCTGAACTTTGTCTTGAGAAGCTCGACAAGCTTGTCACTCAGTGGCCCTGTGAATACGTTCACCTTGAACTCGTAGACAAAGCCTTTCATGAACTCTGATATCTTCATTGTCTTTGGGACATCGAGGCCCTCGACTATCGTCCTTCCGTCTGGCATCGGCTCGTACACCTGCATGTCGACTTTGAAATCCTTCTCATAGATGTCAAGGATGTACCCTGTTCTCGTAATGACCTCGGGCTTGCCAAACTGGACTGACTTTATCTCGTCTTCTGCCCACTTTGGTAACCCTTGTTCTTCTTGAGAGCCCGGTGCTTCCTTTGTAGCCTTTGCCCTTCCCATACGCCAGTCTAAAGCGTATGTACAACTGCATTTAATAGTTTCCCATCGTGCCAGCGCACGCATGTCTATAAAATATTACACGTTGGTTATTCAATTATGACACTTCTGTTTAACGGCATTTCCTCTGGCTAGTTGACATGACGAGCTTCAGCAGCAACTGGGTAAAGGACAATAAACCGAATATGTCTGAGAGGATAAAGCAAAACATAGGCCCTCAGCAACCACTGAAACCACGAATTGAATTCGCAAAGAACAAGATTCAAGCGCAGAACCAAAAGCTGGATACCATTCTTGAAAAGTTACGAGGCAAAGAAAAATCGCTATTCAACCAGGTAGTTTCTGCTCTGCAAAGACACGACACGCAGCAGGGCAAGATGTTATCGAATGAAATTGCTCAAGTAAGAAAGACAACCAAGATGATCTCACAGCTAAAGATGGCGCTAGAACAGATACAGCTCAGGCTAGAGTCCACTATCGACCTCGGAGACGTGATGGTCGCAATCGGGCCAGCAATGGGCGCACTCACCAGAGTAAGGTCAGGATTGGCAGGCGTAATGCCAGAAGTCGACCGCGAGCTGGGAGAAATCAACGGCGTCTTTAGCGACATCATGATGAGCGCAGGAAGCATGGGCAACACATCGTTTGCATTCGATGCAAGTGGCGAAGAAGTAGACAGGATACTTGCAGAAGCAGGCGCAGTGGCAGAGCAGAGAATGACTGACAGCTTCCCAGACGTCCCAGTTGGAACAACCAGCAGCGTAAGGACATCCGCAGGCGAGCACTCCCAGTAAAAAACTGGAGCCGCCTACCTCTTTTTCCTTTTTT
>JAJPDY010000038.1 GCA_023252395.1 Nitrososphaera sp.
GGCGCGCGGTTTTACTTTTTGAAAAACGAGCTTGTGAAAATGAACCATGCGCTTGTGCAGTTTGCGCTTGACTTTCTCTCAGGGCAGGGCTATGCTCCAGTGCAGCCGCCCTACATGATAAGGAAGGAGCCTATGGCCGGCGCCGTGATCCTTGGAGACTTTCAGGATGTCATTTACAAGGTGGAAGGCGAGGACCTGTACATGATAGGCACGTCCGAGCATGCGATAGCAAGCATGCACATGGACGAAATAATGGACGGCAAAAAGCTCCCAATAAAGTACGCCGGCTTTAGCCCTTGTTTTAGAAAGGAGGCTGGCGCGCACGGAAAAGACATGAAAGGCATTTTCCGCGTGCATCAGTTTGAAAAGGTGGAGCAGTTTGTGTACTGCCGGCCGGAGGATTCGTGGAAAGAGCACGAAAAGATGCTTGCGCTCTCTGAAGAGTTTTACAACAAGCTTGGAATCCCCTACCGCGTGATGCTTTTGAGCTCAGGCGACACTGGCAAGATATCTGCCAAGACGTACGACATCGAGGCATGGATGGCCGGCCAGAACGCTTACAGGGAGATAGTATCGTGCTCCAACTGCCTTGACTATCAGGCGCGAAGGCTTGCCATCAGGTTCCGGGACAAGACAAACGAGGAGACGCGCTTTTTGCACACGCTCAACAGCACCCTTGTGGCCACCGAGCGCACGATGGTGGCAATACTTGAGAACTACCAAACTTCAAGTGGCGCCGTGGAAGTGCCAAGCGCGCTCCAGAACTACATGGGCGGGATGAAGGAGATCAAGCCCCATTGACGCACAATATATATTATATATTCCAGACAATGAGGACTTAGAAGTTTAATGGCGAAAGGAGCGAAGAAGGGAGGCAGGGTCCGCGATAAATGGCGAGACAAACAGTGGGTTGTAATAAACAAGCCCTCTGGATTTGAGCCGGCCGGACCTGTGAACTATATTCCAATTACTGATGTGGAACAGGCTAAAGGACGAGTTATTGAAAATACGATGTTTGACATCATGAAGCAGGATCCAGCGCAGCACCAGATCAAAGTCTACATCCAGATAGACAAGATAAGCGACGGCAACGCAACTACCATCTTCAAGGGTCATGAATACGCCAAAGAGTTCCTCAGAAGCCTGATACGCAGGGGAAGTTCCATGGTTACGTTCATACACGATTACACCACGATGGACGGCCACACGTTCAGAGTCGCCGCGATTGCATTCACGCAAAGAAGGGTAAACTCTTCAAAGAAACACGAAATCAGGATGGTCGCCCACAAGATCTTGGCTGAGCGAATCCCGCAGCTGACAGTGGACCAGTTTGTTCTGGAAGTCACTGGAGGCAAGAGCGAGGACATTCCAAGAGAAACCAACAGCAAGCTTGGAGCCGACATACTGGCTGCGACAAAAAAGATTACCGTGATTCGTCACTTGGGCATCAAGAAGACAAAGCTCATCTCTACCCCAGAATCAAGGGCAATCGAAGACGCAAAGCCTGTGGAAGCCACCCCGGCGGCTCCACAATAACATAACTTTTTAGCCGGTGTTTTTCCATTATTTTTAGATGCCTGAAGGCAACGTAAAGTTTTCTGCGGCAGAGCTGAACCTCGTGCTGCATGCTACCGAGGACGAGGAAAAGGTTCTCAAGTCGATACAGGATGTCCTCTTGATTCCTGCCGAGCGCTTTTCAAGCCAGCCTTCAGAGGGGCACTACAAGAACAAGATCTCGCTGCTCAAAGCTGTCCTGTCAAGCCAAGAGGCAAGCGATCTTGCCCTCCGCATAATGTCGCTTTTGAACAGCATCGACAGAGACCAGCTGTCGCGCAACTTGCACGAGTACTCTGACGAAAGGGGGAACCTCTATCTCCGGCTTGACAAGCAAAGAGTATGTCAGGGCAAGGTGTCGCTTTCAGAAATTGACGCCATCCGGATTAGGTTCAAGCCCGTCAAGAGATTCAAGCCTTCAAGCAGCATCGAAAACTACAGGGGGCTTTTGTCTTCAACCGAGTAGACCTTGCCGTCAGCGGCGACTTTGATTTTTCAAAAACTGCAAAGGCGCTGGCTATTGGCAAGGTGGGAGCCCCGTTTGACGGCAAAATCAGCGAAGGCGTCATTTACAGGCTGAAAAAAACACCTGATACACCTGTGAAATACCAGTACCTCGTGGTTTCTGAAGATATCGAGAACGGCCGCGCAGACATGTTGATGATTAGTAATTTCCGGAGGGCAAAGGATCACCTGAAAAAGAAAGCAAGGAAAGGTATTGGCCTTGAAGTCATGGTTGCCCCAGCAAGAAAAATGGACGCTATCGGAGTTGCCAAATGGTTTGAAGACCTGCGCGACCTCTATTCATTCTGCCATTCGTCGCGCTGCCAGTTTGTACTTTCAAGCGGCGCAAATTCAATGAATGAAATGGTCTCCGGCCCGTGCCTTGATGCCATATTGAAGAACTGCGGAATAGACCCGCAAGAGCACTGGGACGAAATGAACGAGTGGCTTGAATCAAGGCTTTCAAGGAGGGTTTCGATATAGTGCTCAGGCGCAGGGCCAAACGGCGCTACCTGTCTCTAATGCACGGCGGCCAGGCAGTCGATATTGTCAACTCGATTGTAAAGAGGCATGCCGAGCTTTTCGGGTCAGTTGCAACTGAAAGGGCCGGCATTAGGATGATGCGCTCAAGCGACACTATGACAATAATCAAGTGCCGGCTTGAGCAACTTGACAGCGTTTTGGCCACTATTGCGCTGACAGACCCGCCTGTTCTGACGCTTGGCACATCTGGAAGCATAAAGCAACTAACAAAGATATAGAACAACATTTCACGAATCTTAAATCTACAACGCCTGCATCAACAGCATACGGTGTTTGTGTGATAAATACAACTGCCCGAAAAACCAACTCTGTAGAAGAGGCTTTTGACGACAGGATAAGCAAGGCAATTGACTTGAAGAAAAAGCAGACAAAGGATGTCTTGCAAGAAATAGAGGCAAACTTCCGCAAGTCTATCGAGGGCCATGTCGAGTATCACAGGTACTTGGTGCAGCAATCAAAAGAAAAGGGCGACATTGCCACTGCGATACACCACCAAGTCATGATGGAAACGTACCAGTCAATACTGAAGAATTATTCCATGTCTGGCAGTTACAATAGAGAATGAAAGCCATTAAGATTTAAGTTGGCTTGTTGCCTAGAAACATGGGGATGAGGTGAGTTTCGCTGCTCCAGACTGAGCACAAGCGATGAAGATCTCGCGACGAACCGACCCAAATTTTAGATAAGCAGAAATGACCGCGTACAAGATAACGGATAATGAACGTCCTAGTAGCCGGGGCAAGCGGGTTTATCGGCTCGCAGATGGTCCGGCGGCTGCTTGCAGGCAACAACTCGGTGACTTCTCTCGTCAGGAGACCCGAAGCAGCAATTCAAGGATCCAGAGTGGTCGTTGGCGACCTGACCGAGCCTGCCACGTTGAAATTTGACGGCGATTACGATGTTGTCTACCATTTTGCTGCCCTCACCCCGATTGAAAGGAACAAGGAAAAGCTTGCAAAGGTAAACTATGAAGGCACAAAGAACCTGCTTGACTCTGTCAAGGACAGGACAAAGTCTTTTGTGTACGCGTCGGGGCTTGCGGTGTTTGACCCGGGCGTCGAAGGCGGAGTCGTGACCGAGAGCACTCCGGTGAATCCTGACACTGAATTTGTAAAGATGCGGATTGAAGCGCAGCGCTACCTGCAAGAGCAGTGCAAAGACAGAGGGATCGACTTTACGGTGGTTCACTTTGGCGACATTGTCTATGGAAACGGCGGCTCTTTCAAGTCGATGTTCATAGACCGGCTAAAAAATGGCAGTTTCAAGATCCCCGGAAACGGCGAATACTACAAGAACTTTGTGCATGTAGACGACGCGGCCAACGCAGTGATTGCAATAATCGAGAAAAATGCAGTGAACCAGTCCTACATTATCACGGATTCAGAGCCTGTCCTCTTCAAAGACTTTGTGTATTTTGCCGCTGACAAGATGGGGGTAAAGAGGCCCGGCACCGTGCCATTGATCTTGGCAAAGGTGGCGCTTGGCGGCGACTTGATAAAGATGCTCACAAAGTCAATGAAGGCGTCAAACGAAAAGATCCGCAGGATCTATGACTTTCAGTATCCTTCGTACAAGGACGGGCTGGCAGGAGTCCTAGAGCAAAGCTTACGTTGATTCTTATAGTGCATTAGTCCATTATTCATTGATGGTTTTCATAGAGGATTCCGCAGGCGAATTTGACGCGCCGCTTGACAAGATATGGAAGCTGAGAGAAGTCCACCTGAAAAGCCCGGAAAAAGTCCACCCGGCAATGAAGAACCACAAGATAGAGATGCAAAACGACAACGTAGTCACCTACACGTGGGATCAGGACATGAAGGGCATGTCTGCAAAAGTCAGGGTGAGGGCGACTTCATTTTACCCTGTTGGTCTGGTCATCGAAATACTCGAAGGTCCGCTGGCCGGCTCCAAGTTCTTCAACTATTACATCCCGCGGGGCAAAAAGACAGGGGTTGCACTTGCAGGCGAATTCAAGTCGCCAATGTTGTCAGATGAAAAGCAGCTAAAATCCGCGGTCATGGAATTCCTCGACACCGTGTACGAAGAAGACGTGACGTACCTGAAAAAGATGAAGTAGTCACAGGACGTCGATCTGGTACATTATCGCAAGCAAGTCGCCGCAATTCCACATCTCGGCGATCTTGCCATCCTTTATCCGATAGATGTTGTTTTCAGTCCACGTGACTCGCTTTCCTGTTGGTTGCAGGTCCTGAAATGCCCCTGCGTGCGTGGCGTGCGCCACTGAGTGCTCTGCAATTATGTTGCCTTCCTGCACTACAAACTCTATTTCGACGTGGACGTCCGGGAATACTGAAAAGATTATGCCGCCTATCATCTTGATGCCGGCGATGCCTGAAGGCAGCCGCGGGTCGGCAAAGTGGTGAACAAAGTCCTTGTCCAAAAGCTCGTCCACGGCATCCATCTTGCCCTTGCCGTTTTTGAACCTGTCAACGAAACTCTTGATAAGCGCCACGTCCTTTGGGTTTGCCATCCTCTCTCGCGCAAATCATGAAGTATATAAGTAATTTGAGTCTATATCCAATGACCGCATGGAGATAATGTACGATTACCCGCTTTACCGGCCGCCGTCAGAGGCGGACTCTATGATATTTCAAGTCACGCTAGGCTGCTCCTTCAACAAGTGCTCGTTTTGCAACATGTACCGCACAAAGGAATACTCTGAGCGGCCATGGGAAGAGATCAAGGCCGAGATAGACATGGCGGCGAAATTTTATCCTGACACGCGCAGGGTGTTCCTTGCAGACGGCGACGCCATCAACCTGCCAAACGACAGGATAGTGCAGATCCTGAAATACCTCTATTCGAAATTCCCGGCGCTAGAGCGCGTGTCGTGCTACGCGATGCCCATGAACCTTCTTCAAAAAAAGGACGACGAGCTGCAAGAGCTCAGGATGGCAGGGCTCCAGATGCTCTACATCGGCATTGAAAGTGGGAGCAACATTGTTCTTCGCAAGGTGACAAAGGGCGCCACATACCAGACTATAGTTCAGGCGTGCCAGAAAGCCAAGCATCATGGCTTTATTTTATCGTGCATGGTCATCCTCGGCCTCGGAGGCAAGACGTACACAAAGGAGCACATCGCAGACACTGCGCGCGTGTTGAGCGAAGCGGCGCCTGACTATGTCGGCGCGCTCACACTTTACCTCGAAGACGGGGTTCGTGAAGAATTCATGACCAAGTTTGGCGAGCCTTTTGTCCCGCTTGAAGATGGCGACGTTCTGAACGAGCTTGAAAGGCTCGTGTCAGATTTTAACCCCAAGACCCCGGTTGTTTTCAGGGCAAACCATGCGTCAAACGTGTATTCAATAAAGGGCACGATGCCGGATGATCGCGACAAGGTGCTGTCGCTTGTCAAAAGCCTGAAATCACATCCGGAAATGCTCAAGCCAAAATTCCTCCGGCGCTTTTAATTGCAGCAGTTGCTGAAAACAGTAAAGCAATTTCTTTGAAAGTAATGACATCTATCGATAGGAATATTAGCCTGACAGCGTATTTTGCTCCAGATGTACAGCGGGGAATTGGAAGTCCAGGCCAAGAGAAAGGCGCTGGCTGTTTTGCAGGATGAAATCACACGAATTTTGAACTCTTCGAGGGATCTCTCGACCCTTACCACTTCTCTCATCAAGGGCGACGAAAAAGACATCCAGATGTGCCTTGAGCGCATGAGAAACACAGAGGAAGAAGTTGAGAACCTGAGGAGAAAGATAACCCGCGAAGTGGCAGAGATCGGAAGCCTCATGGCAAACAGAGAAGACATCCTGAGGACGGCTTACATTATCGACGATATTGCCGGCTACATCAGCGGAGTTGCATTCAGGCTTGCCAACATGAAGCCCGCGACTCTGAAAAAGGCCACATTTGAAGACGACTTGAAGCAGCTGGTCGGGATGGTCGTTGACACTATATTCAAGCTAAACGAAATGGGCCGCGCGCTCAGCATCAACCCCGCCAACGCGATCGACCTAGCGCAGGACGTGCAAAAACTTGAACGCCAAGTTGACGCAAAGTACCGCGCGGTCATTGTAAAAGCGCTCAACGAGATCTCGTCCACCAAGGATCTTTTGCTCCTGAAAGATGCCGTAGAAGGCATCGAGGGCATGGTTGACAAGTGTCAGGAAGCGGCAGACTCGTTTACCATACTGGCACTGAGCATGTAAATGATCAGCGGCCGACTGGTAGAAAATAGAATAGTCATCTGGGACATACCCGATTCCAAAACGCTTTTTGGCAGTGGCTATTACGGCAAGCCGCTTGGCATCGCAAAGCCAAAGGGCACTGATTTTGACGCTCCACTCGTGCTTGACCTTATCGAGGGGTGTTACCTTGCTGAAAAGAGCAAGCTAAAAGTTTTCCACATCGACGGCAAGCAGGTGCCTGCTGCCGAAATAAAAAAGATATGCAAAAAGCAGTACGTTGACTTTGAAGCAAAGTACCTAGTATTTCAAAACCTGAGAGACAAGGGCTACATCGTTACGCCGGGGGTAAAGTTTGGATGCGACTTTGCAGTTTACGAGCAGGGGCCGGGAATAGACCACGCTCCGTACCTTGTGCAGGTGTTTCGGGCAACAGAGGATCTTACCGCGACTGGCCTTGTGCTTGCAGGCAGGCTTGCAACTACCGTGAAAAAGCAGTTCATTTTGGCAATTCCAAAAGTAAAGGAAAGAAAAGTGGACTATGTCGGCTTTGACTGGTGGCGGGCCTAGACAAGCGTCG
Source organism: Nitrososphaera sp. (assembly GCA_023252395.1). Lineage (GTDB taxonomy): Archaea > Thermoproteota > Nitrososphaeria > Nitrososphaerales > Nitrososphaeraceae > Nitrososphaera. The sequence goes on from JAJPDY010000038.1 coordinate 7,336, forward strand.
GCTGCGCTATCTTTTCCACTTGGGCGGGCAAGTCGAACTTTACAAAGTTCTCGCCAGAAATCGTAAGTCGCGCAGCAAACTTTTCAGAGCCGGGCTCGATCCACCCCTTGTAGCGGATAGAGTTTTTGATGATGTCAACGATGCTTGGCTTTTTCTCGTTTACCTCTTCGTAGCATGAAAGGATCTCACCGAACTTTACTTCCTGCTGTTTGTTGAACTTTGTCAAATAGTACACGCAGACAGCCGCCTTTTCATAGTGGTTTGCCGGTTTTTTCTCGGCGTAAAATTCCCTCAACCCCGGCTTGCCTTCTCCTGCCTTCAAGTCGACTGGGATTGGGTGAATTGTTGGCGCTGTCCTTGGAGCATGCTTGTTATTTGCAGCCTTTTGCTGCGCAGGCTCGGCAGGCTGCACTTCTTGCAATACCTCTTGCGGAAGCGCCGCAGGCTGCTCCTTAAAGGCAAGGCTCTGGGGCTGTTGCAGGCCCTTGGTTATGGCTTCCTTTACTGCCATCTTGAAAATTTCTTCAAATTTTTCAAGGTGTTTGTCTACAAAGCTCTCCTTGCCTTCAAGCTCGACAATACCTTCGCGGACATTGATCGTAAATCTAGCTTCAGAATCTGCCAATTCGCATTATGACATCTGGAGGTTTTTAATTAAGTTGCCGATACAAGCGTTCAGACTGGCAGCAAAAGACATTTGAGCAAAATTGCAATGTGAGCATAAACGGCTGTCTTAAATATCTGCAGTGCAGATAGTTTGCCCGATGTATGTTGTAAAAAGGCTGAGCAAAAGCGGGATATGGAGCGCCGTGAGCCTTATAGACGAAAATGGCTCCTTCCGTGGCGAGGCCAAGTTTGAGACGCGCAAGGAGGCAGAAGAGTACATGGCCAAATACCTTAAGAGAATGAAAAATCCACAAGAAATAAAGGTATTTAATGAAAATCCAGAGTCAGAAAAGAAGGCAAAAAAGTAAAAAGTACTCTATAGCTATGTTAAATAACGAATTCTTGTGAACCATAAAAGCTTTATGCTAGGAGCGCCAATACAATAGCGTGATTTAGGTTGTTTGTATGCCACACCTGCAAAGGAACGGCGCTGATTTTGGCGGTCGAAAATGACGGCCGGCTCTGCTTTGAAGAATGTCCCGACTGTAACTCCCATCCCCTTTTTGAAAAGAAATAA
>JAJPDY010000001.1 GCA_023252395.1 Nitrososphaera sp.
TGCGACGGCCGGGATTTGAACCCGGGTTACCAGATTGGCAATCTGATGTCCTAGACCAAACTGGACGACCGTCGCACGAAAAATATCGATACTGACACGTTATTTAAAGCGTACTACCCGAGCAGTATTATAGTCGAGTAGCCTCTGCTTTCAGTCACATACTCGCCTTCCACCTCTTCGACCACCGTCGTGACAGAAATGAGGTCGTTTCTCTGGCAGCCCTTGGCATCGATAATGATGTAATCGTCAAGTATGTCTGCGCCCTTCATGCTTTCCTTGCTTATGGAAAAGTTTACCGGCGAGCTGGCGCTGATAAGCAACAGCTGGTCCTTGTGGTAGTTGCCAATCCGCGCAAGGCGGCCCGGCCTTGGAGTAGCCTTGACATTCATCCTTATCTCGCTTGCATGATGGGTAGTGTAGCGGCTGGAGCCATTCACAAACACGTCAAACTTGAACGGGTAGCCTGCGGTATTTTCTGCCATCTTGTTCACGCCGTCGTTCATGGCAATGTCTATCTTTTTGATGGTGGTGCCGTACCTTGTTATCCAGTCGTTGGTAGTCTTGACAATGTTGTTTATCACCGATTTTCTCCTTGCAGTTTCCTGCTCGCCCAGCTGGTAGCGGTCGACCCACTCCATGTAGTCGCGGCTGATGTCTATGATAAATTCGGTGCAGGTGTTCTGGTAGTCTTCGATGCTAGTGGCCCGCTCTGAACCAGTGTCGGCGGCAAACATTGTCAAAACATGGAGCACGCCAGCATAAAAATGTGAACTATTTGCGGAGCAGTTCTGCCATCTTTTTTGCCTGGTACGTTATTATCATGTCTGCGCCCGCACGCTTTATCGACGTCAGAAATTCAGTCATGACCGCATCTTCGTCGACCCAGCCGTTCATCGCAGCCGCCTTTATCAGCGCGTATTCGCCTGAAACGCTGTAGGCGCATATCGGCAGGTTGGTGGCCTGCCTTGCGCGGTGTATGAGGTCAAGGTATGGAATGGCAGGCTTGACCATCACGATGTCTGCACCTTCTGCAATGTCTGTCTCTATCTCGCGCATTGCCTCTTTTGCATTTGAAAATGGCATCTGGTACGTCCGCCTGTCGCCAAACTCTGGTGCAGAATGCGCCGCGTCCCTGAATGGCGCGTATAGTGGCGACGCTTGCTTGGCAGAGTAGCCCATTATCGCGACGTCTGTATAGCCTGCGCCGTCAAGGCCCTTTCGTATTGCCTGCACCTGCCCATCCATCATGGCAGATGGCGCTACAATGTCTGCGCCGGCTTTGGCGTGGCTGATTGCCACTTTTGCAAGTGTGTCAATGCTTCTGTCGTTGTCTATTTTTTTGTTGAAAACAAGCCCGCAGTGGCCGTGCGACGTGTACTGGCACAGGCATACATCAGTCACTATCGCCATCCTGCTGCCAAACTGCTTGCGAACAAGCTCTACCGACTGCTGGACGATGCCGTTATCGTCAAAGGCAGAGGTTGCTTCCGTGTCCTTGTGAGAGGGCAGGCCAAAGAGGATCACCGCGCGGATGCCAAGGTCAGAAATGTGCTCAACTTCGCCTGCAAGTTTTGATAACGGTATTCTCTGGATATCTGGCATCGACTCTATCGCTTCAGGCTTTTTCAGCCCCTCTTGGACGAAAACCGGCGCTATAAGGTCCTTGGCTGAAAGGCGGGTCTCTTGGAAAAGGTCTCTGATTGCGGGGCTGGTCCTCAGGCGCCGCAGCCGGACATTTGGAAAAGCGTTCCCTGACTTAATGCTGCTTTTCTTCATACTTGAACAACTTGGCTACTATTTTCATCAGCTCTTCGCTTTCGCCTACCTCGATCTCCTTTCTAAGGTTGTTCATCGGGGTTGAAAGCACGCCTTCTACTATCGCATACGTTAGGTGCTCTATTATCTTGGCTTCTTCCGGCCCGAGCTTTTTGCCAAGCATCGACAGCGCCTTTTTCAGCTCGCGCTCCCTTATAGAGTCCACGCTCTTGAACACCGAGACTACAACCGGCTCGGCCTTCATCCTCTTCATCAAGGTGTCGACTGACTTCATTTCGCTGTCTATCAACTTTTCAGCGGAATTGATCTCCTTCATGCGCGAGCGCATGTTCTTGCCGACAAGCTCGGCTATCTGGTCCATGTTTATCAGCTTGATGCCGTGGATGGATGTGACTTTTTCGTCTACCGTCCTTGGGTTTGACAAGTCAAATATCATCATGCCGTTTTCCCTGTTCTTCATTGCCTTTTCAATCCGCTCAAACGTGATCAGGCGGTACGGCGCCTGAGTCGCCGTAAAAATGAGGTCCACCTTGCGGAGCATTTCAAGCGCATTGTCAAACGGGATTGGAGTGCCGGCTACTGTGTCGGCAAAAGACTGGGCTCTGTCTGGCACCCTGCTTGTGACCATGAAATCGACGTCGCGCTTTTTCAGCACCTTTGCGACAAGGCTTGCTGCTTCTCCTGTACCTATGAGCAATATGCTCTTGCCCTTCAAGTCGTCAAAGTATTCCTCCGCAATGTTTACCGAAATGGATGCTATCGACACGTTGCCCTTGTTTATGCCAGTCGTGGTCCTGACCCTGCCTCCAACCTTGAGTGCCCTGTCAAATATCACGGAAAGGTTGGAACTTGCATAACGGTTAGAGCGTGAAAATTCAAAGGCGCGCCTTACTTGACCTAGTATCTGGTCTTCGCCGACAACCAAAGAATCAAGCCCAGAAGCAAGCTTCATCAGGTGCATCACTGCGTCCTTGCCCTTGCTGACTTCGATTGCTGCAAAGTCCTTGCCGGACAAGCCTGCCATAGATGCCCACTGCTCGACAAGCCTGTTTTCGTCAGAATCTTTTGATGCGGCAAACACTTCGACCCTGTTGCAAGTCTGCAAAATGACGCACTCGTTAAAGCCTGTTTTTAGAAAAGACTTGTGTGCGCTGTCAACGTCTTTGAATGTAAATTTCTCAAGCAGGTGGATAGGCGCGTTCCGATAAGTTATTCTTGCGTTGACAATCTGGACAGGCGCGACGGCTGGTGGCGTTGTCTTGATTGCTGCCGTCATTTGCTTCTTCTCCCCCATTTTTGCAACAGCTCTAGAGTCGCGCTTTTAGCATCTTCAATCCTGTCTTCCTTAATAAGGTTCTGGATTCGCTCGTCTTTTACCAAGGAATACAGAAATTCCTTTCGCTCGCCTACGGTCTTTATCTTTGGGCGCGCGGCCTGGCGCGCAAATTCCTGCAGCTTGGCGTTTTCAATGTCTGACTTTTTGATTATCCTGCGAAGCACTCGCTCTGCCCTTATTCGTACCTTGCGGGCCATTATCGGGCTCTTGCCAGAAGTGGAAATCGCGACCTGCATCACGCCTTCAATGTTGATTACTGAAGCATAGGAAAAGTCGCTGACCGCCGGGTCGTCTGCCGCGTAGACAAAAGCCCCCATAGCCCTGCCTTTCTCTACGAGCTTTCTGTTCAGCTCTTTGTCGCTTGTTGCTGCAAGCACCAAAAAGACGTCTTTGTAATCGTCAAGGATGCTTGCGTCCTTTAGGCTGGCTTTAATCAATTGAATCCTGCCAAGCTCTGCCTGCTCTGTCAGGTAGCGGTTAACCCTGCTGCTGATGACAGTTATCTTGCAATCTTGGCCCAATAACCCCCGCACCTTTCTGACGCCTTCCGTTCCGCCGCCTATAACAATGGCGCGCTTGCCCTTGACGTTCAGGTCAACTATCAATTATAACACCGAAAGCTCGGACAGTGAAATTTTGCCATTCTTCTTTATTTAATCGTTCAGTTCCAGTGCAGGAATTGCCCTAATGTGCTATCTTTTTGAGATAATTGGCGTCAACCGTTACCGGTATCTGGTATGGCGAATCGAGCAGCACTACTGTCGCTTCCTGCTTCTCATAGTCGACGCGGGTTATCTTGGCCTTCATGGACTTGAACGGGCCGGCGATGACTTCTACCGTGTCGTCAATGTTTAGCTCTGACACAACTGGCTTTTTCACCAGGTACCCTTCGATGTCCTTGAACGGCAGGTCGCCCCTTATTTGGCCCCTGACGTGCCTTATGCCAGCCAGCGCCTCATAAGCCACGTTAGAGTCTGGCGCCTCGACAATGATGTAGCCTTTAAAGCTGTCAAGCACCATGACTGAGCGGATGCCTATCCTTTTGGCGTTTACCCTTACCTGGATCTGGCTTGCCACGACCCTCTCCTGGCCGCCCGTGGTGCGTATGGCAAAGAATTTTGAATCGCTGGCGGGCTTGTCTCCTGCCTGTGGCACCGCAGGAGCAGGTGCCGCTGCAGCAGGCTTGTCTTCGTTTTTCACTTGGGTAACGGCCTGAGCCTCAGTCTCGCCCTCAGAATCCTGATTATCTTCGTCTAAATTGATATTTTCAAGCCCCATATCATCTTCTTGGGCTCCGTCTAACTTATCGCTCATCTTGTCAGCTATGCGGAGGTCTGATGCAATTTATAAATTTACTTAGGCAGAATAATGCTAAAATTACAATTGTTCGCAGGCAATGTGAATTGCAGGGCGAACATGTCCTTGTAGCCTCAACCCAAGACTTGGCAGGCGCGACAATGATAAGCTACCTTAAGGATAGCCTCGGCTTTACAGGCGAGAATGCCCTTGTCTCTCCTCATCACAAAAACGTCAAGCTTTACGTCCATGACGGAAGCCTGCTCAACTTGGAGCACTTGGACGAAATCTACCCAAAAGCGAGTTCTTTCATATTCCTCTCAAAGCACAAGTCAGACAGCAAAATACCCACGCTTACGTGCCACTGCACCGGCAACTTTGCAGACAACCCATATGGCGGGAACCCAAGAGAGATAGCGATATCGTACCCTAGCCTGCAGAAAGGATACCTGAAGGCGATAACTGCTGCAAGGCAAAAGGTGCCGGAATACGATGTAGTCATTGAGGCGACGCACCACGGGCCGACGTCGCTGAAAAAGCCTGTCCTGTTCGTAGAGCTTGGCTCGTCAGAAAAGCAGTGGGCTGACAGAAATGCTGCAGGCTTTATGTGCGACTCTCTGCTTGGGATGCTGGGCAACGGCATAGAGCGCTGCAAATATGTGGGGGTCGCGCTTGGCGGGACGCACTACCCTACAAAGTTCAACAAGCTGCTGCTTGAATCAGAGTTTGGCCTGGCGGCTGTGGCGTCAAAGCACAACTTGGAAGCCATCGACGAAGGCATGCTTGCCCAGATGGTTGAAAAGAGCGTCGAACGAGTCACGCACATCGTGTTTGACAGCAAGGGACTAGGCAGCCACAAGGAAAGGATAATGAAAATGGCTGAAAAGACAGGGCTTGCAATATTCAAAGTCTAGCGCTATTTTGAAATATGTGGTTGGCACTTGTTATGACATGCACAAGCAAATGCTAAAGGCAGGCGACGTTTACGACATATTGCGCCGCATACCCGAAGGCAAGATCACTACATATGGCGATATTGCAAAGGCACTTGGCTGCCCCGGCGCGTCACGCGCAGTAGGGCAGATATTGAACAAAAATCCTGACCCGGTTATAGTTCCATGCCACAGGGTAGTCATGTCTGACGGCAGTATCGGTGGCTATGCATTTGGAAAAACAATGAAAAAAGAGTTGTTAACAAAAGAGGGTCTGCGCTTTGCAGATGGAATGGTGGAAAACTTTGCAAGGTGCCGTGTCGACCTTGCAAGCCTGTCCTAGTGGGCCTTGGCTTCCTTTACCAGATCGCGCAGGTGAGCAAGCGACCTTACCTGGCCGCCGTTGACCTTTTTGTATAGCTGCCAGTATATCTCGTTGGTGATGTCTTTTCTTTCCTTGAGCACCTTTAGGTGGTAGCGCATCGACCTTATCCTGACGACATAAACTGCCTTCTTGCCTACTCTTGCGGTCTTTTTGCCCTTCTTTGAGCCGGGTCCCTTGCCGTGGACCTTCCACACCGAGCGCTTTTCTGCCGCCCTGCCCCTTGAAGTGCCCTGCGGCTGGACAGTCCAGATTGCGCCGGCCTTGACAAGCGAGCGAATGTTGTCGCGCGTGATAGAGTCGGCCACGTCCTCGAGCCTGTCTGGCTCAAAGCGGATCCTGTTGGCGCCTACTCCAAGTATCCTTGACACGAGCTCGCGCTTTTTTGCAATGTTGACTACCATTATGTTTCCTTCTCCTTTGCTTCTTCCTTCTTTGGAGCCAGCTTGCCCGCGTTCAGTACCTTGACGCCCAGCTGGGTTGCCTTGGCAATGATCTCGATCCTCTTTTTCTTGCCAACAGTGCGGCCAATCCTCGCTGCATCCTTTTTCGGGTCAAGTTTTGCCAGCTCTGCCACGTTGTGAACGACGTTATCTGTATAGCCTGATGGGTGGAGACCTCTTGCTGCCTTTGGGCCCCTGTAGCCGACCTTGACTATTGCCGGCACCCCTGCCTTTTGCTTCCTCATCTTGTTGTCTTTTCCCTTGGGCTTTCGCCAGTTCACGGCAAGCCTGTCGTACCTCCAGCTCTCCTGCCTGATGAACTCGGGCCGCTTTTCAGCAACCTTTTTCCTAGCCGCAAGTAATTCCTTGTTAATTACCATAGCGATACGTAGGACTCAAGACTAGTGAATTACAATAAATACGTTACTGGCTTAACCTTTGATGGCAAAAAGCGTGAGGGTATAGCACGAGCCCCTGTACGCCACGTTGGCAGAAAGCGAGATGGACTTTGCATCCTCTGCCTTGCTGTTGAACTCGACCACGCCCTTTATCTGCTCGATCTCGCCTGCGACAAGCCTGCGCGAGTAATCCCACATGCCTGACGAATGCTTTGCATTGGTGTTAGCAGCCGCCTCGAGGACTTCTGAAAGCGCGGGCACTTCTAGAATCCTGCTGTCAATGCTTGCAGCCGCCTCGCCGCCTTCACACGCCCTTACCTCAAGCCATGTGTCTTCAAATTTCAAGCTGCCACTGTGCATGCTGACGCGATATAATATCGTTAATACACTGAGGCAAAATGTTGTTATCGAACTATCTAATCAATTATTATCTGAATATTTAATAAGGAATAGTTACATCACTTAGCATTAACCCGGATGAGTGGCTTTTACTCCGTGACACATGGTGAATAATGCATGACAGAACAAGGCGCGAGTGCTGAGATAACCGGCAACCAGATATACATGCCGGACGAGCTCTTGCGCTTTATCCAGCGCGACACTTACTCGCTTTTGATAAAGGGTTTCGCCGGCACGGGCAAGACCACACTTGCGCTCACCATCCTGCGCGCGCTTGAAAGCAACAACAACTTTTTCTACATTTCTACAAGGATCTCTCCAAAGCAGCTCTTCCAATACTACCCTTGGCTTGACCGGTTCATTGCGCTGCCAAAGGACAATACAGGCGAAGGATCATCAGAACACGGGCTGACTCCTGCCTTTGAAGACGCAAGGCTTGACGAGCCGGAATCGCTCTTTGAGCGAATCACGAACCAGCTGATGGACATAAAGTCTCCAATAATCATAATCGACAGCTGGGACGCAATAGCATCCTTCATGGACAAGGAGGCCCGCCTGAACAACGAAAGGGTTCTCCAGACATGGAGGGAGAGGGCCGGCGCAAAGCTGATATTCATAAGCGAGCACCCTGCCGACACCACGCTTGACTTTTTAGTTGACGGCATCGTGGAGCTAAAGCAGAGCTACTACGACAGCGTGAAAGTGAGGGAGATATTCATGGTAAAGCTACGCGGGGTGCGAATTGACAGGCCGTCGTACATCTATACTCTTGAAAACAGCGTGTTTCGCAGTTTTGCACCGTACAAGCCGCTCACGTTCCAGCTAGCGGGCAAAAAGCCGCTTTCAAGCGGCAAGCTTGCAGTTACTGCGAACTATGTAAAGAGTGGCTACTCTGTACTGGATGGCGCGCTTGGTGGAGGCTTGCCAAAGAAGGGAGTCGTCCTGCTTGAACTTGACTCGCATGTCAGCACGGCAGTCGCGATGGCGTTTCTTGGAAGGCTGGTGTCAAACTTTCTCTCTAGCGGGAATCCTGTGCTGTTCCAGCCTTTTGACTGGGTTGACCCGCAGGCAATCATGAACTACATGAGTCCGTACCTTCAGGCCAACAAAAAGGGTCTCTTCAAGATATTGTGGACGGGCAAGGTGAAAGGACTGGCAGACAATGTGATCGTGCCGCTGCAAAAGCAGCATGATGACTTTTCACTTGCAGCTGTCACGGCAATCAAGCAAAAGCATCCCGGCAAGTTTCTGCTAAACGTCATGGGGACGGACATTATGCAAAAATCCTATCGCAGCCCAAAGGACGTCAGGGACGGGATGGAGCAGCTGATGTCTGCTGCAAGGACAAGCGATCTCTCAATAGCCGTGATAAGCCGCTCACAGAAAGACATGCTGGAATACTTGTCAGAAGTTTCAGACATACACCTGCGATTTCTGATGATAAACGACACACTATTTCTGCAATCGCTTGTCCCGGCGTCAACGCTTTATTCAGTAGTATTCGACGAGCCTGACGGGCACAACATCAACCTTGAGCCTATCGTATGATCAGGTGCTCAAGTGATAGTACTCGTCTGCCAGGTTTTCCTCTATCCCTACAGGCAAAAGCTCTTTCATTTGGTCATAGTATGCCATGAACCTGCCGCCCTTTGCCGTTATCTTGTAGAGCAGCTTGTCGCCGTTGTTTACCTCCTGCACAAGGCCGCTCTTGATAAGTGAATCAAGGTACAACTTGCACTGGTCGTTGCTAAGCATAGCTTTGTACATTATCTTGGTACGCGTCTCTTCCTTGTTCACCGACTTTAGTATAGCGGCAATGACTTCATATCGACTCCTATTTTTCATTCAGCCGTTAAAATAAAACAAACATTTCATATAATTAGAGTGGAACTATTGGATAGAAGCATCGTTCACTATGTGATTGATGGCGGCGGGGCTTTTGTAAACAGCGCTGCCAGCTGCTTGTAGTGGGCGATGAACTTTTTCCCAAGGTCTGTAGTCTTGAAGATGTATCGCTTTGAGTTGGGGCGCTCTTGCATCATTTCAAGCATGCCGCTGTCAAGCAGAAAGTCCAGGTACTGGTTTATCTGCTTGGAGTTCAGGTTGCACCTGTACATAACATGAGTCTTCCTTGCTCCATTTTCGCACATGAGCAGGATGAACTCTATTATTTCTAGCCATCCCCTGTTACTCCAGCCTGCAGAATTTAAGGGCAACTTCTACAGAAACTCTATTCGTATTGCATTTAATGCTAAACATACTTTTTAACCCAAGATGAACCTAGAAGATTTCTAGGTCTGCTAAAATATGACCGGCGACGCAAGGTTGCCGTTCTCGACAAGGTGATTCCGCCACCTTTTCTCGGCCTCTGCCATGCCAAAGTTTACTGCATAATCCACAATGCAGGGTGACAGGCTGGCTGCATTTCGAATCTTTTCTGCCGTGCTGATCTGCCGCCGGACTTTTCGCTGCTCTTCCTTTAGTGAAAACAATTGCGCCAAAAGCTTGTCAACCGACTCGCCTGCTCTTATTTTTTCGGATCTTTCTGCCAAGAGCGGCCTTATCCTTTCTTCATAGCTTTCGTTCTGCTTTCCAAGAGTCTGGAGGTGTGAATCGACATCCTTTATCTGCATGGCATGCATCGACGCAAGAGCTTCTGCCTGCCCGATGCCCCGGTAGATGTCCCTTGAAGGCCAGACCAGCACAAGGGGGAGTTCAAGCCCAAGCCTTTTGCTGACGACGCTTCCATCAATTAGGTACCCTACTCCACCGGTTCCAGAAGCATAGCATGAAATGCCAAGATCCCTTGACAGCAAGAGCGGAATCGGGATTGCGCGTGGAGAGAGGTCGTGGATAGCCTTGGCCAAGTCAAGGTTGTCAGGGTTGCCGAGGCTCAGCTCCAACTCTTTTTTGCATGACATGCAGGACCCCGAGAGTACAAGCCCATTGTTGCTCTTTGCTATCTTGGCAGAAGCTTTGCTTCCGCATTTGCAGTGCACCCATACGGGGGCATTGAGGTGGGAAGAAGAGCTCACGCCGGTGTCAATATTGTGGTTCATGAACATTCTCTCAGTTCTTTTCAGGGCGTCAGAGTAAATGCCAAAGTTTGAAATGAGAAATGTAAAGCCGTTCTCAAACACTGGGGATATCTCTGACAGCCTTACAAACAGTGTGCTATAGTTCCAAGTTTCATTCACTATTTTTGACATGAGAAATGAATTCAAGTCAGCGTATGATTTCGCTCTTGAATGCGACGCTTGCACCTGCTGCCAGAACTGCTCAAGGTTGCCATTCAGTATTTTTTTGTCGGCATCGGAATGGCTATTTTTTATCCATGACTTTAGCTGGCGCTTCCAGCTACTTAGAACTGCTTGTCCTGGCACCGGCATGTTGCAGACCATCTGCCACCTCTTTGATTCGCTGACAGGCAGCCGGAGCTCCATCACGCCGGAAGAATGCTGCATGCTGGGCAGCTGCGCGAGCCTGATCCAAGACTCGTCGACAAAGTCATGATCTACAATGAGAAAGAGGTTGACTATCTTGTTGTTTCTGTCAAGCTTTTCAACAGAGTTCTTTAGAGTCTCTAGCAGGACGATTTTCTTGAAAATGCCGCCATAGGCGAAAAGGTTTGGCTGGTGGGTAGAGACTACTATCTGAGCCGTCGGGTCGTCAAGCAATGCAATCCCGCTTTCAACGCCTGCAGTAAGGGTGCCAGCTTCCAGATGAAATTTCCTGACAAATGCCGCCAGCGCCGCCCTGTTGCGCAGGACAAAGTCGCTTGCAATGACCTTGCGCGACTCTACGCTGCCTACCGCGTCTGCAAACCTTTCCGGTATTGACGCCGTGAACGCGGAGACCTGAGGGTCATTTATCTGGTCAAACTTGGCAAAGAGCGCCTTCACCTGTGGCGCATGGCCGACTACCGCTAGCGGGCTTGACATGTTGTGTTATTCCTCTAGGTAAGCTCGATTATCTCCGCGGGCTTTGCTTTCTCTGCCTTGGGCATGCGATCATTTGGAACTTTCCATAGCCTGAACTCTTTTCCAAAGCACATCTTTAGCACCTCAAATGATTCAACATAGTTGATGGATGTGTTGAGCCTGCTCTGTAGAGCCCGGTATTCTGCAAGCCCCTTTATCGCGTTGGCCTTCAGGTACAGCTTGCTCTGTTGCGACCAGAATATCTTGATAAGCTCGACCTTGTCGTCAACTACGTCTGAAATGTCGTAATAGACCTGCGGCTTGAAGTCTTTTGTGAGCGGTATTTCATAGGACATGATGTTCGGGATGAACCTTCCAGCCTCTATCGTTGAAGCTGCTATTGCCTTGTGGTCGTGGTGCACGTCTCCTAGCGAATGGGTGATTATGAGGTCGGGGTCTGCCTTGTTGATAAAGAACTCGATGTGGTTGATAAGCTCGGTCGTGCTGGAGTTAAGTCTAGTGTCTTCAAAGTTGTCTATCCAGAGGGCTTTTGCGCCAATGAATTTTGCAGACTGCATCAGCTCCTTTGTCCTCTGCTGTGGGTCACCTGACGCCGCGCCTCTTGTCAGAGTGTACATGAAAACGTCGTGTCCCTGCCTTGCCGCTTTTATGAGAAGCCCTCCACAGCCTAACTCGATATCGTCTGGATGTGCGCCGATTGCTAGAATGTTCACGAGTGCAAATCTTGTCTGAGTTTATTTATTGCTGAACTAGCATTCTTCTATTTGAAACGCTCGTACGATTCAGTCTCGTTCTAGTATCGAAGCTAGAACAATTGTCAGTGGAGAAAATTGCTGTCGGGTTAAAAATTACGCATAGGAGGCTTGAATGGAATGCAGGTAAAAACATGGTTACAAAGACTTACAGACGAGTCTAACCTGTGGTTCAACGCAGTAAAAGCAGAAGACGAAAACAACTTGGACAGCGCTGCGTCGTTCTACATCAAAGACGCCTTGGAATGCATAAAACAGCGCTCGCTTGTGCGAGCCGCACTGAGCTGTTCGTGTGCGGCAAACTGCCTGACAAGGATGGGCGCCATATCGCCGGCTCGCAAGCTCTACTCGGCAGCAGCTGCCATTTACATGGAAAATTCCGATATTGCATTGTCAGAGTCGATAAGGGAAGCCCTGTGGTCACTGCAGGAAGCTTTTGAAAATTACATCTTGGCAGGTGAAAGCAATTCTGCAGACACGGTGCGTGACAGGTACGTAAAGCTTGCAGCAAGGACAAACCCGTTCTCAAAGGCCGAGCGTGCCGAAAAGGAGCTAGAGTCGAGAAAAGCTGCAGCCGAGTCAGTTATAGCAAAGTCTGCAAAGAAAGAGGCAAGCATTCCAGACAAACTTGCCAGAGAGATTGAAATCCTGCTGCAGGCCAGAAAGCCTCTTGCAAAGCCTGACAGGTTTGATCCGAGTTACGTCATGAAGTCAATCAACGTCAATGGGGGTAGCAGATTAGATGAAAAAAGTATTGCTAGTTAACTGGGACAGTTACCCGAACGTGATGTCCGGCGGGATCTATTCGTGGGAAAAGACCTTGGTGGACAGCATGTCAGACTATGAATTCACCATCATTAACCTGCTGTCAAACCCAAACGTCAACGGCAAGTTTTCAGTGCCGTCGCACGTAAAGCAGGTCATCGACATGCCGCTCTTTGGGTCAAACAGGTACGAGGAATTTTTCAATGAAGATAACAGGCCATTTCTTGAAAAAATTGCGCGCACAAGCGACCATGTCATCAGGCATGAGTTTATCCCGCTTTTCAAGAATTTCCTTGAAAACATGTTTTCAAATGACTGTGACCCGGTGCAGCTGTCAGAGCAGGTGTTTGCTCTCCACAAGTTCCTCATGGTGTACGACTCTAAAAAGTGCCTAGAGCATACGCTTGCCTGGGAGACATTTGTCAACCAGCTAGAGAAGGACCCACTCTACCGCGAGATGACGATGAGAGAGGCGCTCACTGCATTCCAGATAGTACAGCGCAACATGCAGATTCTGTCGATTGAAATACCAAAGGTCGACTTGGTGCATTGCTCGCTTGCCTGGTTCCCGGCCATGATCGCAGTTTCTGCCAAGAAGGAGTATAACTGCCCAATAATAATCACCGAACACGGAGTCGCATTTCGGGAACTATTGCTCTACTATAATGCGTACCTCCGCGACGAGCCATCAAACATTTTCTGGAAGCTGTTCTCTGCCAATGTCGTCAGGGTAGTGTATTCAATGGCAGATGTCATCGCTCCGGTGTGCTATGCAAATGCAAAGTGGGAAGAAAGCCTTGGAGTTGAGCCGTCAAAGATAAAGGTCATTTACAACGGCGTGGACGCTGCCAAGTTCCGGCCAATAGATGTGAAAAGAGGGGACACGCGGCCAACTGTCGCCTGCGTCGGGCGAGTCGACGTCTTTAAAGACATCGTGAACCTTATACAGTCGATAAAGTACGTCCGCGATCAGATACCTAACGTCCAGTGCCTCATTTACGGGGCGTCGACGGACCTCGAATATTCAATGCGCTGCATCAACATGGTGCAGAGCCTCGGGCTGCAGGACAACATCCAGTTCATGGGCAAGGTCAAGAACCCCGAGATGGCCTACAACTCTGCAGACGTTGCAGTCATTAGCAGCATCACCGAAGGCTTTCCGTTTGCAATCATTGAAGCGATGGCGTGCGGAAAAGGCATAGTCGCGACAGACGTCGGCGGCATCAGAGAAGCCCTTGAAGGCTGCGGGCTCTTGGTCAGGAGCAGCCACCCGCAAGAGCTTGGAAACGCAATCGTCAAGCTGCTTCAGGACGAAAAGCTCAGATCAAGCCTCGGCGCGGCCGCGCTAAAGAGGGTCCAAGAGGGCTTTACACTGGAAAAGTCGCTTGGGCAGTACCGGCAAGAATACGAGCGGCTGATGGCGCAATATTCGCCCAATCTGGTTGCAAAGGAGGTGGCAGCGGCATGAGAAACGTGTCAAGAGCGCTTGTCACGGGAGGGGCGGGCTTTATTGGAAGCCACATTGTTGACGAGCTGATAGCAAGAGGCATCGAGACATATGTCATCGACAACCTGAGCACCGGCTCTACTGACAACCTTGCACAGCACAAGGGCAGCAGCCTGCTGCACCTTATAGTGGGAGATGCACGGGAGACTGAAATGCTCTTGCAGGACACGAGCATCGACGTCGTGTTCCACGAAGCAGCGATAGCAAGCGTCCCCAAATCCGTGAGCCATCCGATGCTTGTGCACGACGTCAACGTGAACATGACGCTTCAGCTCCTGAACTACTGCGTCAAGGCAGGCGTAAAGAGGTTCATTTTCGCCTCTTCGGCTGCAGTGTATGGAATCCTAGAAAGAAAGGCCACTGAAGACATGGTCTGCAAGCCAAATTCGCCCTATGGCGCGTCAAAGCTTGCAGTGGAGGACTATTTGCACGCCTACAGGCGCACTTACGGGATTGAAACCGTCATGCTGAGGTACTTTAACGTGTATGGCAGGCGCCAGCGCTACAGCGATTATAGCGGAGTCATCACGGTGTTTGCCAACAAGCTGCTTGCAGGCGAGCGGCCAACGATATATGGCGACGGCCTGCAGGTGCGAGACTTTGTGCACATTGAAGATATCGTGCAGGCAAACATGCTTGCAATGGGGTCTGCAAACGCAGTCGGCGAAATGTTCAATGTCGCGTCAGGCAAGGCCACCAGCATACTAGAACTGGCAAGGATAGTCAAGGAGCTGATGGGCGCAGCTAGCGTAGAAAACGTGTTTGGTCCTACAAGGCCCGGCGACATGAAGCTTGGCCTTGCGTCGATAGACAAGATAAAAGCGGTCCTAGGCTACGACCCAAAGGTCCAGATGCAGTACGGGCTGAGAGGAGTAATCGAGTCGATAAGCAAGTTGCAGATGCCACGGATACGCGCGTCAGGGGAGGCGGTCTAAAATGGAAGTTGTGCATCAGGACAACAGCATATCAAGGGATGCTAGGGTCTTTGCAGCAAAAACTGCGCGCTCTATAGCCGAGATCCAGCAGAGCGTCAACAATATGGCTGACGTGCTAGTTTTCCTAGAAGTGCTGGGCTATGACGACAGGACTGCTGAGAAAAACGGCTTTGCAAACCTCCACGAGCTCGCAAAATACGTCTACAACTTTGTCGACGCGTACGACGACAGAGATGACAAAGAGGCTGCAGGCTCGTTTGAAGTAGAAGTTCCAAGCGCAAAGAAGCGGCTTGCAGAGAGCCTCAGCATGATATTTCCATGGCTTGGCTCGCTTATCCTGCTTTTTGTGACAGGCGTGTCGCTATGGATGGCATGGGGCCTCCCTGCAGACGTCACGACCGCATTTTTGGCAGGAGTGTTTCTAGGGCTTGTCGTAACGGAAGGATTGCTCCAGAACTACCATAGGCTCTTTTCGTTCTACTATTCGCAGACAAACATTGGCGAAGTAAAGCGGAGCATCAAAAGAAGCTACGCGCTTGCCGGCATAATATTGTCAGCCACTGTTGCCGTGATATATGGCGTTTGCGTAGTGGCAAACATACCGCTAGAGCTCGCCGCCATCGCATCAGTCAGCACGGTGACCATCTCGCTCCATCGGGTAAGCTACGTGATAATGTATGCACTCAAAAAACTGGGTCACCTTGCAATCTCGTACGCCGGCGCGTTTGCCGCCCTCATTGCGGTGTTCTTCCTGATGCCAAGCCTTATGCCTGACGTGACTGTGCGCTACTTTGCCGCACTTGGGAGCGCGTTTGCAGTACTCTCTGGCTTTGCAATATACCACCACTACAAGATAATGGGCAACAGCTCGGCTTCCATTGTTGCCAAAGGCGCGCCCCACTTTTACAGCCCGCTCTCAGTCAACGACAACACTATCATTTCGCGCTTTGCAGTACAGGTGTGGGAGTGCCTGCCATATTTCATCTATGGCACCTTTTATTTTGTTCTGCTCTTTGCAGACAGGATAATATCGTGGTTCTTCAACCCTGCAACGGTCGCTGCTGCAAACGGCACAATCCTGCCGCTGTCGTTCAACTCTACCTACCACATCGGAGCCGACCTTGCTCTCTTGGTGGTACTTCCGACAGCGATAATGCAGTATATCTTGACCTCGCCAATCTACGCGCTGGTGCACAACCGGGCAGTTACCTTGAAAGTGTCGGAGAGCCGCAAGATCGACCTGTTCCTGAAGCATAGCTACAAGAAGATAATGGTAGCCTCGATTATGGTGTCCGTGGCAGGAGCAGTGATGCTGAACCTTGTAGCCCCGCCAATAATCACACACCTTGGCGGCTCTTCAGTCAGCATGCGCATACTGGCTTTTGCCTCGGCAGGGGCAGTCTTTCTGTCAGTATTTGCGGCAAACGGCGTCTTTATGATCTTCCTTGGAAGAGCAAAGGCGCTGGCGACTGTGGCTCTGGCTTCGGCACTGGTCGTTTCAATAGGCGGCATAGTCCTTGCGCAGTCCGGGTTTGAAAACATAGTGATAGCATACCTAGCTGCAACGATTATTGCCGCTATTGCGTCAACAGCAATCATGCGAAGAACGATAAAGCAGGCAGGCAGCTGGCTCTTTGCCCGTTACATTTAGGGCTGCCGCTACTATTTTTTCCAGCCAAGGGAACGCAGGTATATAATAGAAGATTCCACTGTGACGACCTATCTAACGATCTTAAATAGAAAATGGAAAAAGGATTCTTCTAAATGTTCGCTGCAAAAACAACAGCAATAACAGTACTGGTAGCGCTGAACTTGGCGCTTGGAGTTGCATTTTTGTCGACAGCTCCGGCATTTGCGCAGAGCGGCTCCATACAGGGTAGCGCGCAGTCGCAAATATCCTACAAGACATCGTATCCAAAGGTAAATGCCGATTCAAACAATTCAGTCACGGTACAATCTGAGCACCACCTGTACAAGCCCGGCGACACGGTCAAGATCACCGGCTCCGTTTCTGGTGAAATGAGAGACAAGACCAAATCTGACACTGTCACCGTAAAGCTGGCCGACTCAAAGGGAAGTATAGTAACAAACCAGCAGGCAAAGGTAGACAGCAAAGGCGAGTATTCCGCAAGCCTGAAGCTTCCTGCAAGCGCCCAGAGCGGTGAATATTCTGCAGGCACAAAGCTGGAAGTTGAAGCAAGTGTGCTTGGGCTGCTTGACGCGCAGGTTATGGCAAAGCTAGAGTCGTCAACGGCATTCGTTGTGGCAAGCTCTTCCTCGACTAGCGTAAAGGCCGATGGAGGCGAGGAGTTCAAGATCGACATTGCCAGCAATTCTACAGTCAGCAACGTCCAGTTCAAGCAGAGCGAAAAGATGGTGACATTCAAGGCAGAAGGCGAAACCGGCACAAGAGGCGTTACGCAGGTGACTGTGCCAAAGGCGATGCTGAGCGGCGAAATGGTAGTCATGATCGACGGCAAGGCAGTAGCTTCAGACTCTAACGACGTCATCGTTACTTCTGACACAAGCACCGAAATGACCTATGAAATCAACTACCATCACAGCGAGCACGATGTGTCGGTGACTGGAACCAACGTGGTCCCCGAGTTTCCGCTTGCTACGCTGGTGATGGCAGGCGCGGTCGGATCAATAGTAGCCGTGCTTGCAATAGCTCGCAAGAAGGGATTTGTCAGCTGGCCAAAGAGCTAAGCCAGCCCCGACTCTTTTTCTTTTTTTAGAAATAATCTGGCACAAAAGAGCCATCTTTTTGCACGCGTCCGCTGCTTGATGTCTTTTCATAAAGTGGGTATGGCACGTACACTTCATTCCAGTACCTCATGCACACGAGTCGCTCATAGCTGTCGACTTTGACTTCTTCGCCAAGAACTGTGTTGCGGAACACCAAATCTGGCTCGTTAACCCCTGCAGCTGCGCGCATGGGGCATGTCGCCGAAAAGCGTGGGTTTATCTCAAATACCACTGGCATGTCATCTTCGAGCTTTGCCTGCACGTTGATTGGGCCGGAGGCTCCAAGCTTTAGCGCCACTTCTTCGGCAGACTTGCGGATGTTGTAAAAGTCGTCAATGAACGCCTTGTACGTCTGCCCGTGCTTGATTATCTTGCGGATAGATATTGACGACATCACGTACCGAGAATTTCTGTCAACAGTGACGCCTGTTGTAAATTCCATGTCGCTGGCAAGATATTTTTGCAAAATAGGCTGCCAACCTGCTTGCTCTATGGCTGAAACTGCCTTGTCCATCTCTTGTTTGTTTTTTGCCACGTAAAAATGGAGCGAACCGTAGCCTTCCCTAGGCTTGACCACAAGCGGAAAGCCAAATTCTCTAGCAAACCCATCACTGTCTTGCGGCAGTGCAGAAGGGGCGCATGGGAGGTTGTTTGCCTTGCAAAATTCATAGGTCCTCCACTTGTCCCTTGCAACGGCAAGCGCTTCAGACGAGCCTGTCAGCAATTTGGCGCCCGTCATTTCTATAGCCTCTTTTGCGCCGGCAAGCGCCAAGAGCTCGTCGTCAGACCCGCAAAAAACGGCCTGCACATCATTATCTTTGCAGATCTGAATTATACTGTCAATGTAACTTGATGACGATACTGGCGGGACCAGTATGCCACTATCGCAGCGATAGAGCCCTGCAGCAAGCGGGCTCATGTCTGCTGCAATGATGTTGTACTTGTTAGCCAGCTTTAATGATTTTATTATGCCTTGGGCTACTATGCTACCTGCGGCAGTCACAAGGACCCTTGCGTTCATCTGAAACCATGGAACTGCTGATTTATCTGCCTTGGCAACTATTTTCTAGAACCATCCTGCATGCAATACATTTAACCGCCGCCCATGATTGGTACCTGTTGTCATTGCAGCAGTCTGCCGCAAAGGCCGATGCTCCTGATTTTCTGCAAAAAATCGAGCAGGCGACAGGCGCATTGCAGGCAGAAAGAAAGAATGAAAGCATTGCTGGCGGCAAAGTTAGTGGCGGGCTGGTGGAAATCCACGACCTGCAGAATCTTGTTATCGTTAGCGACTTACACGGCGATTCTAACTCGCTTTTCCGGATCCTTGATGAAATAAACTACGAACAGTTTCTGGCTAACCCCATGAACAAACTGGTTTTTCTGGGCGACTATGTCGACAGGGGAAGCGATTCTATTGGAGTCATGTATTCTGTCTGTTACCTAAAGCATACTTACCCTGATTCTGTGGTATTGATGAGGGGGAACCACGAATCACCATCAGAGTTTCCTTTCTCGTCGCATGACCTGCCGTACAGGATCGAAGAGCGCTTTGGCAGCGGCGGTAAAGCTGTCTATACAAAGTTGCTGTCAATGTTCAAGCTGCTGACCCTTGCAACAATAGTGCAGCAAAAGCTACTATTGGTCCACGGCGGGCTTCCTACAGAAGACGTGGCCATTGACAACTATAAAGAGTCAATAGCTGCTGCTCAGGAGAACCACATCAGGAGCAGAGTGCTTGAAGAGCTGCTCTGGAACGATCCGCGGAAGGTTGACGGCGCGCCGGGTTGGGAGCCGTCGCGGAGAGGTATCGGCCGGCACTTTGGAAGCAGTATTTCGCGCAGGTGGCTGCAAGCATCAGGAGCTAAAGTTATCGTGCGGGGACATGAACCCTGTCAGGGGTTTCGGATAGATCACGATGGCGTGGTGCTCACCCTGTTTTCATGTAGAGAAGCGTACCCATCATTCAAGGCCGCTTATCTTATGCTAAATGCAGATCAACTTTACAGCACAGGCAATGCAAAGGATCTGACGCAGTATGTCAGATTCCCAGCGTAGACTTGATCTCTTTGCATCTTTTTCGAAGCGACACCGTCGATATATCGGCCACCTGGCATATCTCTACCTGCCGCAGAAACTCGTTGCAGTTCTGCGACGCAAGGTAAATGACTGCCCCGGCAAGCGCCCTTGGGTTTTTGCCAAGCGAGATTCTGTTTTGCTGAACTAGCGCATAGATTCTGAGCGCTTCCCTCTTGGTTCTCTCGCTCAGGTCAAGCCTGTTTGCGATGAGCGTGACATAGTCCGGGCCATGGAGTACTGGCATCTGCAGCGAAAGCTCTCTGAGAATAAGCTTGTAGTGCGCCATCACGTCCTTGCTTGAAAGGTTGCAGACAGTTGCAACGTCGGCCACGGTCTTTGGAGTGGCAGTCTCTCTGCATGCCGCATAAAGCGCTGCGCCTACCAGCCCGAGCGTAGACCTTCCCTTGGCAAGCTTTTTGATAGCAGCCTTTCTGTAGATGTATGCCGCGCTTTCCATGACTGCCTGACTCAAATACAATTTGTCGCCAAAGTTGTTGAGAAACTTGAGCGCCTTCTCCAAGTTTCTAGAGATCGAGTCGTTGAGCTGCGACCTGTTGTTCCAAGTGCGCAGCCTTTGCATCTTCATCTTTTGGGCCGGCTCTAGCATCTTGCCCCTTGCGTCGGTGTCGTCAAGTCCTATTAGCGTTGAAAGCCCCTTGTGATGAATGGCAAGGGACTCTGGCATGCCTGTCCTTGTCCTGTCGCTGTATTCAGACGGGTTCAGCATGCCTGCAGAATTATCGGCATGGAAAACCTTGTCATCTGCAACGCAGCCGCAAGAGCTGCAAACGAATTCACTTGAGACCATGTCAAATATCACAGTCTCGCTTTCACATTGCTTGCAATAAGTCAGATTATCAGAACGTATTTGTTGTTCCGCTGATTCCATCGCCATTGAGAAGTTGGCTCTTTTATTATCTCTAGTTTTTCTAGAAATCAGAAAATCAAGGTCTCTGCAAGGATTCTATGTGAAAAAATGTTATTCTATCCGCTTTCAATTTGAGTTTTAAACAACATTTTTCTGTGTCATTAAACCGGAGAATGAAATCGTGTAAATTGGTTCTAGAATGCGTCCATTATTAAGCGATTAAAAACATAGAATTTGTGTTGCTGGATACCATATTATTTGCCATCGCCACGTTTTTCTGGCTTTCATATGTCCCGATCGCTGCCCTGTCGCTTTACAAGCTGATAAAAAACAGGAACCTATTTGTAGAAAAAGACCTGCGCAGGATACGTAACGACCCTGCGATAATATTTCAGATAACGACGCGCTCTGCTACAAAGACTCCCGTTGTAAAGCGCGGGATATCGTCTATAATAGATTCAGCTCATCAGGTGAATTTTCACAATTACCAGATCTCTGTCGTGACAGACGACTCGCAGGACGTAAAGACGCTGGAGGACAACAAGTGCGAAGTGGTAGTAGTTGACAAAGAATTCCGCACAAACGCTATCAAAAAGGGCAGGGCGCTCCAGTACGCCGTAGAGCACCGCAGGCTATCTGGCAAGAACACATCAAAATACTGGGTATTTCACATGGACGACGAAAGCTACGTGACGTCCCAGACCCTGCTTGCCCTGCTCAAGTTCATCAGGGAGGGCAAGGGGATTGCGTCTGAAGGGCCGATATTTTACCCGCTAAAATTCGAGTCGGCAAACCGGCTAACTGCAATCGCCGAGTCGATAAGGCCGTATGCATGCTACGACTGCGTGTCACAGATGACAAACCCGCCGCCGCTCCACATGCACGGGAGCAACCTTCTTGTCCGGTCAGATATCGAAGACGACATCGCATGGCAGTTTGGGCCGACTCTTGCAGAGGACCAGATGTTTGGCTTCAAAGTCTACGAAAAGTACGGGCCGGGGTCAATGGGTTGGCACGGAGGCATACTCTTGGAGCAGCCACCGCTTAACCTCAAGGACCACTTTTTCCAGCGGCGCAGGTGGGTTCTAGGCACGCTCCAGAACTTGAGAAAATTTCCGCGACTGCACAGGTACAAGCTGATGTTCAAGTCCGTAACATACTTTCTCGGATTTGCTTCGGCAGTTGCATCCATGGCCTACACCGTGCACACTTATCTACCATTTCTCCTTTCATTCCAAGAGCTCAACAACAAGATAAATTCGGAAGTGTTTTCGCTGCCAGCCAAGTTCTCTGGTTTGTCTCTTGATTCACTTGCACACTTGGCGGCAACTGCCAGCCCTGTGGAAGTTGGAATAGGCACGCTCCTGCTGTTCACGTCACTTGTGTGGCTCGCATCATACCAGCTGGGGCTATTTTTGAACCTGCGGTATTCAAAGATAGGCTGGGCAAAGAGGATGATGCTCCATGTTCAAACGCTAGTGCTGTGCCCGATTATCGGGCTAGTCGAAACGTTCCCAGCATTCTGGGCCACGATAGAATACCAGATCCACAAAAAACAGAGAGCAGAAAAGGTGCCAGTCTATGACTTTTACGTCGTAAGCAAGTAGGCTATGGCGCGCTGACTACTGCCGCCAGCGGCCGCCTGCCCCTTGCTGCCATCATAGAGATAGCTGAAAAGGCTAGGCTTGCGAAATACCAGTTTGGTATTGCAGTGAAATAGGCGTCAGTCGATCCCATGAACCTTGTAGTCCACTCGCCCTGCTCTATGAGCTTGCCTGCATTATAGTCTCCCTGCAGCGGGGCGATAGCGCGAAGAGCAAACCACGTAAAGTCCTCAACGACTAACATCGAAGAAAACAAGGCGCCAGATAGAATGATGCTTGGAATGACGCCTTTAATGCCGCGCATAGTCTGTAGGCCATAGGCTGTCAGGCCAAATACCGCCGCCATTGCAAGGTGGTAGGGGTAGACCAGAGAGAACATGACAGGGTTGTAGCCAAATGTCGTGTCCCTTATGACATAATACTCAACAAAAGCGTATACAATGGAAAACACAAAAGCTGATAGAATGAGCGCCCAGATTTTCAGTTGCATCAATTATCCCGTTGAATGTTATAGAACATTCAATTAGTGTTATTGAAATATGCTTATCAATTTTCTCTATTTTTGGAACAGAATATACATGATTTAATTCTGTAAAATGATTACATTATTGGTACGGGATCTCGACTGCCTTCAGGTCTTCAGCTGCTTCGACATTGTCATGGATGGCTCCTGCCTCCTTTACAAGCACGGACGTTTCGTCGTATCTTGCGCTAAAATGCGTCAGGAACAACTTTTTGGCGCCAGCTTCTTTTGCCAAAGTGGCAGCTTCAGTCGCAGTAGAGTGCCAGTTTTCAATCGCCTTTTGCTGCTTGTCCTTGCTGTACGTGGACTCGAAGACAAGCACGTCGCACCCTCGAAAGAATTTTGCCAGTTTTTCTGTCGGCCTTGTGTCGCCGGATATCCCGATCTTCCTGCCTCTGCGCGGCTGCCCGACCACCTGGCTTGACCTGATCTTTTTGCCCTTGTAGGTTATGTCCTGCCCGTGCTGCAGCTTGCTGTACATCTCTCCCTCTGGTATCCCGAGCCTCTTTGCTTCCTTGACATCAAAGACTCCTGGCCTGTCAAATTCTTCAAGGCAGTATGCAAGGGATGGGACTGAATGCTTTGCCTCGCAGCATACAACCTGATAATCGTTTTCCTTGACGACCAGCCCTTCCTTTTCTATCTTGTGGACTATTATGTCAAAGGTCAGCCCAAAGTTGATTATCCGCATATTCTCACGCAGGAATTCTTCCACCCTTGGCTCGCCGTAAATGTCGATGCTCTTTTCCCTTCCTTGCAGAGCCATCGTCTGCAAGAGCCCGAGCAGGCCGACGCTGTGATCTGCATGCATGTGGCTGATGAAAATTTTCATCTTCTTGTTCATGCCAAGGCCTGCCTTGATGAAGTTGCGCTGCATGCCCTCGCCGGCGTCAAAGAGCAAAAGCTCGCTTCCTCTCAACAATGCAATTGAGGACAGCCCGCGCTCTACTGTCGGGGCGGCCGACGAGGTTCCAAGAAATACCATCCGCATGTTTGCCATTGGCTAGTGCTATGTTAGCGGTGGGTCAAATTTATGCTAATCAATCACTGCCTGTAGCGGGACTTTATTGCTTCAGCTATTGCCGGGCTCAGGTCCACCTTGGCGTATTCGCCTGGAACCGAGTTAGTGGCAATAATGTCCTGCACGCCGGCTGCCTTGATCTTGTTTGCAGCGTCGCCAATCAAAATTGCGTGGGCGCACATTGCATAGATTTTGGCGGCACCTTTTTTCCGCAAAAGCTCTGCAGCCTTTACAATGCTGCTGCCGCTGCTTATCATGTCGTCTACCAAGATGGCGTCCCTTCCTGAGACATCGATGTCTACCTTTTCGTCGACTGTCACTTCGCCGGTGGCCCTGTTGCGGGATTTTTTCAGTGCAATAGTGTCTGTCTTTAAGTGCCTTGCAAATTCTCCTGCCCTGTCAGCCCCGCCGGCGTCAGGCGAAACTGCAATGGGCTTTTGCAGCTTCATTCTGGAAGAAGCGTAACTCGCTAAAAGTGGGATCGAAGAAACGCTTTGGATGCCAATTGACGTAAAGTGTGACACCGCAAGCTGGCTGTGCACGTCAACTGTTATGACGTGCTTGACGCCAGCGGCTTCGAGAAGCTTTGCCACAAGCGCAATGCTCACCACTTCGCCTTCAAGAAATGCCCTGTCCTGCCGGGCGTATGCAAGGTAGGGAATGACTGCACATACGTCCTGCGCCCCATCATCAGCGCATTTTTTTGCCATCATCAGAATCTGCATAAGGTGAGCGTCGGTTGGCGGGGGGGAAGACTGAACGATGACGCAGTTTCCTGCAGTCTTGCTCCCGATCTTGATCTTGCTCTCGCCGTCTGAAAACACTCGCAGCTCTGCAGCCACCAACTGCGCGTCAAGGTGCTTTGCAATTCTGGCTGCAAGATCGGGCGAAGCCGGGCCGGCTATCACTGATATCTCTGGCAATGTTTCTGACAGGTAGGGTATGACATCCTAATATCTATTATTACTTTAGATTAGAATCAACCCGCTAATAACTTAAATATCAAGTTTGGAAAATGGACACCCTATAGAAGCCGGGCAGATAAAAATTAGGTAGATAATAACGGGACTTTTTATAGAGCATAGCAAGATGAAAAGTGATATTGAAAGAGCAAAAGTTGCCGTACCAAAAAGATGGTGTGTATATCGTAGCACATGGAAGCGGACGCTCTGAATATCATATTGCAAAAATCATCAGCGAGGGCGAAACATCTAACGCTAGTTCTGTTGGAAATGCCAGCACTAGATGCCTGCGCTATTACAAGAGTCACGAATATTCAATAGCAGAGAAAGAGCCCAATCATGATGAGATCTGCCGCAAGTGTAGATCAATGAGATATAGCGGCTGAAAACTCGCCACAAGTAAAATATCTATTCTGCGTCTTCGGTGTTTTTAAATAACCAAGCTTGCCCACACACAAGTTGTACTTGCGCTATCTGACTCTGGCAATAGTTGTCGTTGTAGCCCTGTCAATTGTGCAGGGCAGGGCATTTGCCGCTGAATCATTTTCATTCCATAACCAGTCGTCTTTTGTGGACGAATCCAAGATCCTGCACGTCCTTGGGGAAATCAAGAATGAGTCTGACACTCCCATGAAAGATGTCCTCATCAAGGCGTCATTTTACGACAAGGCCGGCAAACTTGTTGACGAGTTTGAGAGGGAGCCTGCACTGCGGGTGATAAACGCTGGTGAATCGTCGCCATTTGAAATACTGTACACTGACCCGAAAACTGTCGGCAGCGTGGCAAACTTTACGCTGTCTGCCGCGGGCAATGCGACAGACGCAAAGGAAAAGCAACTGAAAATTCTCCCTGCAAATTCGCGGCTGGACTTGTTTGGGACTTACTTTGTCAATGCACAGGCAAGAAATGACGGGCAGGAAAATGCGACAAACGCAATCTTGGTGGCAACCCTTTACGATAAAGACGGCAAAGTGATAGCAGTTGGAAAGGCGCTGGCAGAAGCCATCCCGGGCAGTTCCGACATACCTCCAGGGACAGAAGCGCCATTTAGCGTACCAATTACAGAGAAGTCGCAGACGTACAAGACAGCCAAGTATTCGCTCGTGGCAGAGTCTGACCAATACACATCTGACCCGGTGACGCTGCAGGCAACAGGTCCGGGCCTGAGCTCGTCAAGTGGAAATAACCAGACAAAGAGCGGCTGCCTCATTGCAACAGCGGCATTTGGGAGTGAGCTTGCTCCGCAGGTACAAGAGCTCCGGTCATTCCGGGACGGAATCGCACTGCAAACCCTTGCGGGGAGCAGCTTCATGAACGTGTTCAACGGATGGTACTACTCTTTCAGCCCACAGGTTGCAGACTATGAGCGCGGTCAGCCTTGGCTCCAGAGTGTGGTAAAGGCTTCTATCTACCCTCTGCTTGGAATCCTTGACGTGAGCACTTCTGTCTACAGGCTGCTTGCGTTTGATGGCGAACTGGCGATAATGGGGGCAGGAGTCACTGCCAGCACTCTCATTGGCTTGGTGTATTTTGCGCCAGCGGCAGTCGCGCTGGGCTTGGTCAGCAGGAAGAAAAAATGGAGCATGTCAAAGGCTAAACTCGTATTGGTCGGCGCTATCGCAGCAAGCGTCATAACAATAATAGTTGCAGAATTTGCTTCAGTACCTGAAGTCATGATGTTTGGCACCGCGCTCTTGGTGCTATCTGCAATAAGCGCGGTAATCATTGCAGTAGCCAGAATTATTAGATCGTGAACCGCTCTATCTTGCGCGAGTTGATAATTTTGGCTGTCAGTTCGGCGACCCTGCCAACGTCTATTCCATGATAGAGGCCGCTTGCTCCATCCAGCTTTTTCATTGCCCGCTCCAAGATGGATATGCAGACTCCGGGCTCGTCCTTTTCGTCATGCACAAAAGCTGCGGCAATCAGTATGATCCCGTTCAGTATGCTTTTCTCATTCCCGCTGGTATCTTTCCAGACTGATTCAAGTGCCTCGTGGGCTCCCCAGTATTTCTCGTCGTTGAACAGCTGTATCGCATGCTTGATCGCCTGCTCTTTTTCCA
>JAJPDY010000039.1 GCA_023252395.1 Nitrososphaera sp.
TGGCCAAAGCTCAACGCAGTCGCGTTCTGGATGCTGCCTGTTGGCGCCGCTCTTGTCTGGCTTGGCTTTGCAGACCTTACATGGAATGCTTATCCGCCTTATTCGATCATTAGCGCACCGGGCCCGGCAGCAGAAATGTGGATATTTGGCCTAAAGATTCTGGGCATCTCTTCAATTCTCGGCGCGATTAACTTTGTCGTGACAATCCTCAAAATGAAGCACCCTGACCTGCCGCTCATGAAAACTCCGCTCTTTGTCTGGGCTACCCTTGTAACGTCACTCATGATACTTGTCGCAATGCCGACATTTGCATCAGCACTCATCATGCTGTACACTGACAGGCTCGGAGTGTCAGGCTTCTTCAATCCTGCAATGGGTGGCGACCCAATAGCCTACCAGCACCTGTTCTGGTTCACGTTCCACCCAGAAGTCTATATCTTTTTGTTGCCGGCGGTTGGGATGATTTATGAAATAATCCCCAAGTTTTCGAGAAAACCACTGTTCAGCTATGCATCCGGTGTTGCGGCATTTTCGCTTTTGGCCATTGTGAGTTTCGCTTCTTGGGGGCACCACATGTACGCGACTGGAATTAGCTTCACTGAAAAGACGGTCTTTATGATAGGAACGCTTGCAGCAGTTCCGGCTTCTGCAATGCACGTGTTTAACTGGGTGGCCACGATGTGGGGCGGCAGGATCAAGTTTGCTGCTCCTATCTCGTTCTCTGTCGGAGGAATAATTCTTTTCTTCCTCGCCGGCGCTGGAGGCGTGGTCAATACCGCCATGCCGCTAGACTTTCTCACTCACGACAGCTACTGGGTGGTCGGGCACTTCCACCTATTTCTCATGGGCCTGGTGACGTTTGCATTTGTCGGCTTTTTGTACTACATGTTCCCGCTGATAACTGGCAGGATGTACAGCGAAAGGACGGCAAAAGTGCAGTTCTGGTTGATGTTCATTGGAGTCTTGCTCATCTTTATTCCGCAGCACATCTTGGGGCTGTACGGGCAGCCAAGGAGGACATTTGACTATATCCCAGAGCAGCCCCTGATAATATTGAACCAGATTTCAACTGTGGGCGCATGGATTACTGGCGCGGGAATGGCACTGTTCATAGCAAACCTGATAAAAAGCGCGGCTGCTGGCAAGCCTGCAAACATGGAAGATCCGTTCAAGATCAGAGAGCAGTACTACGACTATGCCAGACGAGAACCGCATGCATGAAATCGCGGCAACAATCAGAATGAGAAGAATGTTTTGACACAGTGTTGGCAAGTCTATTTAAGATATGCCGCCGCTAACTGTTGGATGCTATCGAATAGCATACATGTTCTGGATCTGGCAGTAGGTCTCAAAGAGCTGTTACTAGACAAGGGCTTTATTACACTCGATTCGTTGCTCAAGATGCCACCAGCAGACCTTGCGTCAATACTGGGAACTGACGTTTACATTGCTAGGCTGATAATCATGTCAGCACAGCGCCACGCAAAAATTGTGGAACAATAAACAGGTGCAAAAAACGAAATCTCAATCTATGTAGTGATTGCTACAATAGTAATATCAAATGTTTTTCAATGTAGATTGTGGGCGACGGCAGCCATGTCACAATCACAAATACTGCTGATGCAGTAAAAGAATTAGAAACTGCACAGGCAGGAGAGCACGGCATGCTTGTGTATCGGCATTTGAATTCGTTTAGGAAAATCTATTCGGAATTTGCAAGGCAAAGGCTCGCCGAGGCAAACGATATGGTGGTGCTTTTTCCATTTTATGAGCACCCAAATTCTGTAAGACAATATCTTTCCAAATATGGCGGTATTGATGTTAGCAGGCAAGAAAAGAATGGAGCCCTTATAATTGTAGATTCGATGCAGGCACATTTCCGCAACAACGTACCGGTTATGTCGTACCTTGAAACACTGGCAGGGCTCGCAAGGAGCTCTGGCCGAAATGGGGTATCATTAATTGCAGACATGGGCCCGTACTTTCACGTTTACCACCCTCTTGGAAGATTAGGCGAACTCGTCAAATTCGAGAAATCGCTTCCACCAAGGTTTGATACAGAGCTCAGGACCTTTTGCTGCTATCACAGGCTAAACTATGACATGCTTACAAACGATCAAAAGCAGGCTTTGCGCGAGCACCACAGCAGGCAGCTCATGCTTGCAGAAAATACTGCTGGCACTGCAACAGTTGCATAATACATAGCGGCAATGGTTGCGTTATTCAACTTTGTACTGTCCGATCTGTGCGTACGGCACCGAGAGTTGAACCTCTGAGCCATCAAATCCTTCTACAGTGCTTTTAGGCACTTCATACTGGTTATTTGTTCCCAGCATTATGCGCACCTTGTCACCTGCTACCTGTATTATGGTCCCTACGTCTGCTCCGTCGCTTGACCTTACATTTTTGTGGACGACTCTGTCCCAGTTGTAAACCGCATCAGACATGCCGGTTACTGTGCCTTATTCCTAATTAACGTGGGTTAACCTTGTTAATGGAAACGCTTGACATATTCTTGTTCGTCTGGTTGCTCGATCCGCATGATCTATTCTGCCTAAATATCAAAAGATGCATATGTGTACATGCCGACCTTGCAAGAAGTTTGCAATCGAATATTGGATACTGACAGGTCTATCAGATTTGTAGGAATAGCAAATCAGATGGGTCGCCCGGTAGCTTCTACATCCCGGGCAGGGTTGGAGTTGGTATTGACGAAAGACGAGATTGACAGCTACATGATCAAGATTGTGCTTCAAATGAAGACGGCAGAAGACGTCGAATCAAAGTTAGGGCGCGTTGTTTACACTCTCGTATTTTACAGCAAACTAAAGAGAGTAATCATACCTCTAAAACATCCCGATTTTTCTGTGCTTGTGGTATCATTCGATGTATCCGCCAATCACGAGGACATTATTATGAAAAAGATACTACCTCTTGTGAAAGATTGGACAGGAAATACGGCAAGTCAGGCATAGATTCTACATTCTTTTTTAAGTGATAAAAGACCAGTCATCTCATGGTCAGAACCAAGAGGGCCAAGAACTATAGGGAAAGAAGAAAACTTGCCATGGCTGCTCGAAAAGGGAGTATTGAAGGAAGCGGCAAATATCGAGAAAAACCCCGGGACAGCATAAAGAAGGAAAGTTGACAGGGATTTACCTGATGAATTTAGGGTAGAACTTCAAGGTGCCCTGTCATGCTTGGCAAGTCATACGTGCAGTAATAGGTAAAGCCTCCAGTGGTGTTTGCAACGAAACTGAAGGTTTTATTCTGGCCGCCGGCCAAGTCTATGTTCATTTTGTATGGGTCCTGCATTGTGAACGTATGCCTGTCATCAGCTTCATCAGCAGTATTGTAGAAGTGGATGGTAACATTATCGCCTTTATGGACGGTGATCGACGTCAGTGTATAGACCGCAACAGGTACTCCAAGTTTTTTCTCGTCTGCATTCAGCTCCTGAGTAAAGATGTAATATTCATTCTTGGCATTTCCCGGCGCCCCGACCTCTAAAACCGACGAGTTTGTTGACGATGTCGCGGTATTGTTGGTCGCATTTGAAGTGGGTGCCATCATGCTAGTTGTCGTATTATTGTTCAATGACGGCGATGCCGACGACGGTGGCGTAGTAGTAAAAGCAGACACAGCTGCAAAAATTGCAATGACAGCTGCTGCGATTATGATCAGGCTGAAGGTCACAGTTTTTCTGGCGTTCAGTTCATAGCCACTAGATAATCATACATGAATGGCGCTTATACGAGGTCTTCCTGATTCTACTTGTGCAATTGTCGAAGTAATGGTAGTTAATTTTCTTCTTTTCAGGTCGAATTTCAGTGCTTATTCTTCATCTCAACTTCGGCCCTTCTGAGCTTTGTTACTTTGTCAAGCAAGTCTTGCGCTTCATCATGGCTGAGATTCCAGTCATCGAGCTTTTTCCTGTCTTTTGCAGCTGCCTTTAATTGTTCATGCACCACATTGCCTTCTATTATTTCGACAAGAACGCTCGGCTCAAATGGTTTTTGCAAGAGCTCGACAAACATCTGCAGGCTCCTTATCGATTCGCGAAGAGTCTCCTCGGCATATGCGGAAGCAAAGATTATCCGCTGGTCTGGCCTTAGCCGGAGGATTTCTTTGGCAACGTCTAGGCCGTCAAGGCCGGGCATCCTGTAATCAAGCACTACGACATCAAAAGCAGGAAGATGCGATGCGGCCTTGCTGGCTTGCGCGATCGTAGAGTGATATTTTTCCACGCACTTCTTGCCATCGCTTGTGATTGTTACTTCGTGGCCTCTCTCCTCCAGGTATATCCGGTAAATAAGGGAAATACTCTCTTCATCCTCTGCAATCAGGATTCGCATTTACTCTCAGTACATGAAGTCTTGATAATATCACCATGCATGTTATCAGATATTACAGTCATTGTCAGCCTTGAATTTCGCCTTTATTGCCCCTTGTTATCCTGTTATGGGTACTAGCATCTGAGCAAGATCTTGCCCGCATGCGAGTTTGCTTCCATCTTTTTTTGTGCTTCCTTTGCATCCCGCAATTCGAAAACAGAGTCTATGACGGGCTGGATCTTTTTCCTGCCCATGAAATTGACAAGCTCTATCAGCTGCGCCTTTGTGCCAAGCAGCGCGCCTGTCATCGTTATCTGCTTGCTGTAAAACATCCTTACCGGGACTATGGCATCGTTGCCTGATGTCATGCCGCAAACAGCCATTCTGCCGCCCTGTTTCAGCGCAGATATGCTGGTGGGCCAGGTAGCTGCGCCGACATGATCAATGACAATGTCAACGCCTTTGTCGTCAGTGATCTTTTTCGTCTCCTCAGCAATATTCTGCGTTGTCCTGTCAATCACATGGCGCGCGCCCAGCTTTTTTGCAAATTCATATTTTTCCCTGCCAGACACCGTGGTTATCACTTCCGCCCCAAGCGCCCTTGTAAGCTGTATGGTTGCCATCCCTACTCCGCTGGTGGCGCCATAAACAAGGACTGTCTTGCCCTTGCCGGCGCCGTTTGTGCGGAGCATGTTCCACGCAACTAGGTACGACACCCCGAGGGTCGCGGCAACTTTACTTTTAATAGAATCCGGCAGCCTGACGATGTTCTTTGCAGGGACGGCGGCCATTTCTGCGTACCCGCCGTCATGGTCGCTCATGCCGCCAATTATTGCAAACTGGCTGCAGAGGTTCTCACGCCCTGCCCTGCAATATGCGCATTTGCCGCAAGAGACTCCGGGGTAGACCATCACTCTCTTTTCACCGACAGTGCCAACAATGTCGCAGCCGCAGACATGCGGCAGCCTTATCTTTTTGCCGGCTATGCCCTGCCTTGTCCAGATGTCAAGGTGGTTCACGCCGCAGTATTCAATGTCAACAATAACGCTGCCCTTGCCTGCCACAGGATCCGGGAAATCCTCCCTGTACTGCAGGACATCAGCAGACCCATGCTCAAAGAACGGGACGGCCTTCATATCAGGTTGTGCATTTCCTTCAGGTCTTGCTTGAATGGCTCGAGCTCCGCCGGCACTGGAATGGCTATCTGGTCCTTGAGCGAAAGGGGCTTGCCGGTTTCCTTTGAAATCGTCTCCTTTTTCTTGTTCCAGACAAACGAGTTGAAATCGGTTATCATTTTTGTGTACTTTAGCAGCTCTGCATTGGCCTTTTCTCCCCTGTACATTCCCTGCAGGTGGATGCTCTTGTCAGAGTAAATTTTTGTCCACAGCTCTTCCGTGATAAACGGCATTATCGGAGCGGCCAGGAGCAGGATTGAAGACAGGCACCGGTGCAGAGTGTAGAGCGCAGACTTTTTGCCCGCGTCATTGCTTGTGGCATAGGCGCGCCCCTTCACCATCTCGATATAGTGGGCGGCAAAGAGGTTCCAAGTAAAGTCGCGGATTGCGTTAGCAGGAACGAAAAAGTTGTACTCGTCGTAGCCTTTCTTGCACTCCTCTTCCAGCTTGGCAAGCTCTGCCAGTATCCACCTGTCTGACATTTCAAGGTGCGCCGGCTCTTCCTGCACTACCTCAAAGGACGACAGGAACCTGCCGACGTTCCAAAGTTTTGAGAGGAACTTTTGGCTGCCTGCGATCCTCTGCTCCGAGCACCTAAAGTCATAGCCAAGGTTGGCCTCGCTTGCCGACCAGAACCGAAATGTGTCGGCGCCGTACTTTTGCATCACCGGGAACGGATCGATAACATTGCCCTTACTCTTGCTCATCTTTTCTCCCTTTTCGTCGACTCCGTAGCCCATTATCCACGCGTCTGTCCATGGCATCTTGCCTGTCAGTTGCACGCACCGGAGCATCGTGTAGTGGAGCCAAGTGCGGATGATGTCCTTGGCCTGCGGCCTTATCGCAGCCGGATATGCGTAATCATACACTTTCTGATCCCTGCCGAATTTTGTAACATAAAGCGGGCTGATGCTTGAATCCATCCACGTGTCAAACGTCCTGTCTTCGCCAGTGAATTCAGATCCTCCGCATTTTTCGCACTTTGCAAAGGGCGGCCCTTCCTTCCACGGCTTGTAGTATTTTCCTGGCGGCGGCAGGTTCGGCGCCTTGCAGTTGTTGCAGTACCATATCGGGATCTCGGTCCCGTAGAACCGACGCCTTGAGACTGGCCAGTCGATTGCTATAGAGTCAAGCCAGTTTAGCAATATTTGCCGGTGCATATCCGGGTGGAACTTTAGCTTAAACGCGAGCTCCCTTAGCTGCGGCACGAATTCTAGCTGCTTGACGTAATAGTCGTGTAGTGGTATTATCTCGATTGGAGTCTTGCTCCGCTCGCATAAAGGAGTCCTGTGCATGATGCTCTCTTCTTTTT
This sequence comes from Nitrososphaera sp., assembly GCA_023252395.1. Taxonomy (GTDB): domain Archaea; phylum Thermoproteota; class Nitrososphaeria; order Nitrososphaerales; family Nitrososphaeraceae; genus Nitrososphaera. The sequence goes on from JAJPDY010000039.1 coordinate 6,822, forward strand.
CCATCAGGCCGGCGCTTTTCAAGTCCTCGATTACCTTTGTCCTTGCCTGGTTTACGCGAAGGCCGGCATACGGCCCTGCCGCTTCTGCGGTAAAGCCATTTTCATTCAGCGCCACTATTTCCTTCAACCCGAGCTCGCGGAAGACCTGTACGTCGTTCTGGTCGCCGTAGCTGCAAACCATCACGGCGCCGGAGCCAAATTCCTGCTTTGCAGAATGGTGCGGCCTTATTTCCACTTCCCTGTTGAATAATGGCAGAACAGCATGGGAGCCCTGCAGGCTCTTGTAGCGCTCGTCTTCAGGGTTGACAATTACTGCCTGACACGCGAACAGCAGCTCGGGCCGGGTTGACGCAATGATGAGAGTGTCGCCTGTCTCTTTTATTTTGAACTTCATGTAGACCAGCTTTGTCGGTATTTCATTGTAAATGATCTCGGCGTCTGCGATGGTCGTGCCGCAGTCTGGGCAGTAGTTGTTTGGCCGGTTTGCAAGGTAGACAAGCCCGCGCTTCCAGAGCTCGATGAACGTGCTCTGGGTCAGCGCCCGGTACTCTTCAGAGTCTGTGCGGTAGTATTCCTTGAAGTTGCCAGAGAGACCCATGCCCTTCATTATCTGGATCATTTCAGCTTCAAGATCGTCAAGTGCGACCTTGCAGAGGTCGAGGAACTTTTGCCTGTCCATCTGGCGCATCCGTATCTTGTGCTTCTTTTCCGTGTAAATCTCGACAGGCAGGCCGTTTCTGTCGATTCCAATCGGGAACAAAACATTCTTGCCAGTCATTCTGGCTGTCCGGGCTATCATGTCGATTTGCGCGTAATGAGCGGCAGCTCCCATGTGCCAGGGGCGGCCTGATGGGTAAGGGGGCGGCGTGTCAATCACAAACGCCGGCTTTTCATTTATCGTGAAACGATAGATATCCTCGTCCTCCCATTTTTTGAGGATCGCCTTTTCTATTTCCGGGTTCCATGACGTTGACTGGATTTTTGGTTCCATTGCTTTCGCGTTCGTCAAGACTAGCCGATACAACGGTTATTAACGTTAGCGCGCTTACTTTCTGCCGGCGCCAAAAACGCCGGTGATGCTGCTGACCATCATCCCAAGAGTGTACGACGAGCCGTATTCCTGCAGGGCAGGGATAAAGTGCGCGGCAAGCAGTGCTCCAAGTGCCACAAGCGAGCCGTATTCAGTTACTGTTTTCAGGGTAGTTTTTTCCTTGTTGAAAGGCGCAAGCAGCATGCCCAGCACCCACATGCCAAAGAGCCAGATCATGACCTTGCTTGCGATAAGCGAAGGCGTGGTGAACGCGACTCCAAAATACATGGCAGTCACGATAAAGTCAGTCTTCATGACTTTTGGGAATATGTCGTTAAACGACTTGAGCCTGACTATGTAATAGCCAAAAATCGCGCCCATGATTGCGACTGCAGCCGTGCTCGCTCCCACAAAGGCGACGTTGGTGCCGCATTCTAGAAAAAGCGCAGCTGGGTTGATGCTTCCGCAGAAAACGTTGCTAGAGACAATTGCCATGAGGAACGTCTTTAAAATCACGCTTGCCATGAAGAGAAGCGCCTTGTGCTGGAGTTCGACTTTCTGCTGTTTGCGTGGCGGGGAACTCTTTGTCAA
>JAJPDY010000040.1 GCA_023252395.1 Nitrososphaera sp.
ACTGCAAGTATCCCGATAATGGCATAAATTGCGATCTTTTTTGAACTAGAAGCTCCACGTGAGCTGGGCAATAAAGAAAAAATCTGCTTTCCACCATATATCTCTTGTTGGCAGGTCTCTGGCATAGACAGAAATAGTATATCATGTGGAATTGCTTTGTTTGAATACGACGGAAGCGGCAGAGAACCACAACAGGCAGCATGCAATGATCGGCTACCTGTCGGTATTGTTTGCAGCCGCCCTGTTTGGCTCGGTCTTTACCCTTGCCAAGGTTCCGCTTGCCACGGTGGACCCGCTTGTCCTGGCGGCTGTGGCGTACACCATCGCCGGCCTTGCGCTGATCCCGTTTGCAAAAGCGTCCTTTAGGCTTGACAATAGGCGCGACTACCTCTACCTAGTGATAATAACAATCACCGGCGCAGTTGCCGCCCCGGCGCTTTTGCTCTACGGGCTTGCGCAGACAGCCGCATCCGATGCGTCGATACTTGCCAATGGAGAAGTTCTATTTACGATAATACTGTCTGCAGTGTTTTTTGGCGAAAAGCCGAAGGGCAGGCGCGGGATGTTTGCGGTAGTTCTTGTAATAGTCGGCCTTTTTATGGCCACAACCAACCTCAAGGTTTCAGAAACCATCCTGCAGGTCAACGCAGGCAATATCATGATTCTGGCTTCAATGTTCATGTGGGCTATTGACAATAACGTCAGCAGGCGCCTTACCTCAACGGTCAGCCCGGCAAAGATAGCGATGGTAAAGTCGTTGCTTGGCGGCCTAGTCTTGCTGGCAATAGCACTCGCGCTTGGCAAGGGAGGCGCGATAGCAAGCATAGAGCCCGGCCTATGGCTCATAATAATAGTCATGTCAGTCTCGGGCTTTGGAGGCGCACTCTTGCTCTTCCTGCAAGGCATCAAGAGGATCGGAACAGTCAAGACGATGTCCATATTTGCCATGACTCCAATATTTGGCATAGTCATTGCCGCGCTTGCCCTTGGCGAATCAATAAGCACCATTCAGATGGTTGCAACCGGTCTGATAATTGCAGGCATACTGATAATCAGCCGCCACTAGAGCAGCTTTAGGCTGTTAGTTACCTTGTCTACCAGATCGGATGGCGCAGGACCTATCCCTATGCAGGTTGTGGTGCCTGGCGGTATCTGGGTAAGCCCGCTGTCCTGCACTTGTACCACCGGCAGACGAAGGTTCTCAGCATGCTTCCTTACTTCCATCAGCTCTTCCATGCTTTGCACCTTTACAACGACCTTTGCCTGGCCGCCCATAAACCATTCGTCAAACCATTCGCGCTTTCTTTCCTTTGTCTTTTCTGCGCCCATCACTGCAGCATGGGCTACCTGCGCCGCTATCTTGCCAGTGCCCATCCCAAGGTCTCTCCTTACTACCATAACCTGCTTGAATTCCACGATGTGTCCAGTCATAGTTTAATTAACAGAGTGAAAAATACATTGCTGGTCTTTTAAGAGAGATGCCAGATTATGACGTGATAGTGGCCGGAGGAAGCGTCTCTGGGCTCCTTGCAGCCCGCGAGATAGCGGCCGGCGGCATTTCTGTTGCAGTACTTGAGGAAGACTCTGAGATAGGGACGCCGGAGCATTGTGGAGGGCTCGTGAGTATTTCTGGCATCCGTAACCTCGGCATTGTGCCGGATGCAAGTGCGGTCGAGAACAGCAAGATAGCAAAGGCCAGAATTCTTTCGCCTTCAGGCGGTTTTGAGATAAACGCCGAAAAGCAAAAGGTCATGGTGCTTGACAGGCGCGCATTTGACAAGCAGATAGCCTTTCAAGCGCAAAAGATGGGCGCAGAGATTAGGGTAAAGTGCTCTATGCGCTCTTTTGTCCAAGATGGTTCAGGTTATGCAGTCAAGACGTCTGACGGCGACTTGTCCTGCAAATACTTTATAGACGCAAGGGGCGTTGCGTCGATAATTGCCAAAAACCGCGAAGGCGTCTTGCAATCTGCACAGTACGAAGTGTATGCGCCATGGATAGAGCGCGATACCATAGAAGTAGCGTTTGACAGCCAGCGCTATCCGGGCTTTTTTGCATGGATAATACCGACTGCGCAGGGCAGCGGAAAAGTTGGAGTGGCTGGCAAAGGAATCAATGCAGCAGGCGCGCTTCAGTCATACATGGACAGCAAGGGCAAGCATTCAGTTGTGCGTAAGGTGTACGCGCCGATCTGGGTCAACGGGCCGGCTGAAAATTTTGTTTCAGGCAGGACAATAATTGTTGGCGACGCTGCCGGGCAGAGCAAGCCCACCACGGCAGGGGGCATCTATACCTGTGGCATGGGAGGCGTGTTTGCGGGGCAGGCAGTAGTGCAAGCCATCAGGAAAAATGACGATCTGATGCTTGATCAGTATGAAAAGAACTGGCATGATATTTTCAAATCAGAATTTGACAAGATGCTCCTTGCACGCAGGCTGCTTGAGCGGCTTGACAACAAGGCCATCGACGAGCTGTTTCTTGCGATACCGCAGGAAAAGCTTGAAGAGGCATCTGCCAGTGGTGACTTTGACTTTCATTCGGCTGCAGTTGCCAAGATCCTTGGAGCCAAGAGCGCCGCTAGGATGGCAAAGGCGCTGCTTGGAAACGAGGTAAGGCGCCTGATCGACAATTAAGCAAGATATAAATTCGGTTAATCTTAAGAGAGAGCACGTATGTCCAAGCCATTGCAATTACCAGTCTGCACATCATGCAGCAGACCAATAATGCCTAACGATGAATGTGTAAAGTATTACTGTCCAAACTGTGGCTATGTCCTCATGTGGCGCTGCGAAAGCTGCCGCGAATTTGCAAGAGCCTACAAGTGTGTAGGATGCGGCTTTGAGGGCCCATAGGCATGGCGCGGCTAGTGGCCAGAATACGGATAATGCCGGCAGACGCCGAGTCCAACCTTGACAGTGTTCTCCAGTCCATCAAAAAATCAATGCCGCAAGGCATGGAAATGAAAGGGCATGCGATTGAGCCTATTGCCTTTGGCCTAAAGGCAATCATTGGAGACTTTTTGCTAGAGGATGCAGAAGGCCAGATGGACAAGCTCGAAGAATCCATCAAGAGTGTCGAAGGCGTTGGCGAGATTGAAGTTACAAACATCAGCAGGCAATCCGTAAAAATGAAGTAATGTTAATGCCGGAGGCTACAAAAGTTTGAAAAAGGCGCGCGCCGGGAGCGACGAATCAGCCCCCATCCAGCTAAGGGTAGCAGAAGCCAAACACCGCGATGTTGGCAAGCGCAGGGCAAGAATTGATCCACACAATATGGAGCACCTTGGAATTCAAGCCGGGGAGATAATCGAGCTCGCAGGCAAGCGTAGCACCGCAGTTGCAGCGTGGCCGGCAGACGAGGAAGAAAGAGAAAATGACATCATCAGGATTGACGGGCAGACAAGGAAGAACGCAGGCGTCGGCCTAAACGATCTTTTAAACGTCAGGAAGATAGACGTCAAGCAGGCAAAGAGCGTGACTCTCATGCCGCTTGGCGACAACAACATCACAGTTGACAAGGAATTCTGCGACTTTGTCAAGAACAGGCTCAAAGGATACCCAATAAACGAAGGCGACGAGATTTCAGTAGTCATTCTGGGCAACCCAATGGATTTCAAGGTTGAAAGGGCAATGCCCAAGGCCATATCAAGAATTGAGCGCTCGACAAAGCTCACCATAATGGCCGAGACTGCAAGCGACAGAAAGCCGCGGGTGACCTATGAAGAGATAGGAGGCATGAAAGAGCAGATCAAAAGGCTGCGCGAAATTGTAGAGTTGCCGATGCGCCACCCCGAAGTATTTGCAAGGCTTGGCATAGAGCCCCACAGCGGCATCTTGATGTACGGGTCGCCAGGATGTGGCAAGACCCTCATTGCAAAAGCGCTGGCGTCAGAGTCTGAAGCAAACTTTTTCATAATAAACGGCCCGGAGATCATGAACAAGTACTATGGCGAGACAGAAGCTAGGTTACGCGACATCTTCAAGGAGGCCCGCGATTCTTCTCCAAGCATAATATTCATTGACGAAATTGACGCCATTGCGCCCAAGAGGGAAGAGGCTTTTGGAGATGTGGAAAAGCGTGTTGTGGCGCAGCTGCTGGCACTGATGGACGGAATGGCCGAGAGAGGCCAGGTAATAGTACTTGGCGCAACCAACAGACCAGAAAGCCTTGACCCAGCGCTGAGGCGGCCTGGAAGGTTCGACAGGGAGATAGAGATAGGCGTCCCAAATGTGGAAGGCCGGCTTGAGATACTGCAGATTCACACGCGTGGCATGCCGCTCTCTGAAGACATTGACCTCCAAGATCTTGCCTCAGAATTGCACGGCTACACTGGCGCAGACATTAAGGCGCTTTGCAGAGAGGCCGCAATGAAAGCACTCAGGCGCTACCTGCCAGAGATCGACTTGGAAGGCGACAAGATATCGCCAGAAATTCTCGAGGGCATGGTTATCACTAACAGGGACTTCAAGGAAGGCATGAAAGAGATTGTTCCTACTGCAATGAGGGAGTTCTATGTTGAGGTTGCCCGCGTAAAGTGGAACGACGTTGGTGGCCTGTACGAGGCAAAGCGCAGCCTGCATGACAACCTCATAACGGCAATCAGAGAGCCGGACAAGTTTGCAAAGATGGGCATCAAGCCCCCACGCGGCGCGCTGCTTTATGGGCCACCGGGCACAGGCAAGACGCTGCTTGCAAAGTCTCTGGCAACAGAGAGCAGCGCCAACATCATTGTAGTTCGTGGCCCCGAAGTGCTCTCAAAGTGGGTCGGCGAATCAGAGAAGGCTATACGCGAGATATTCAGAAAAGCCAAGGCTTCGTCGCCCTGCATAGTGGTGTTTGACGAGCTCGACTCTCTTGCAAGGCCGAGAGGACAGGACGACGACATGTCAGGCGGCAACGAGCGAGTGCTCAGCCAGATACTGACAGAGATGGACGACTCTGGAAGCGCCGGAGTCGTGATAATTGGGATAACAAACAGACCCGACCTTATTGACACGTCGCTTATGAGGCCTGGGAGGCTGGACCTCATTGTCTACGTTGGTCCGCCAGACGACAAGGCACGTCGTGAAATACTCCAGATAATAACTCAGCCAATGCCGCTTGCAGACGACGTTGACCTTGCAGCCATTTCCCAATCGACAAAGAACTTTAGCGGCGCGGATCTTGTCGCTCTGTGCAGGGAAGCGGCGGTTAATGCCATGCAGAACAAGTCGGAGACAGTAGCAAATGGCGATTTTGCCAAGGCAATAAGACTTGTAAGGCCGTCAATAACAAAGGATGTCGAAGAATGGTACGAATCAATAAAGAAAAATATCACGTACGCACTGCCAAAGCCGATCGACAAGACCTTTTACGGGTGAAAAAATGAAATATCCAATTCGAAACCTCATATATGAAAAAATAAGGCAAGCAGGGAACATGACAGACTCTGACCTCATGAACGCCCTGACAAAAGAAGGGATCACGCTTGCCGAATCGGAATTCAACAAGACGCTTCTGGATCTAGAGATATACGGCCTTGTCCGGGTTTCATGGGTCACGAAAGAAAAGCGCAGGATCGAGCTCGTCGCGGATTCTGGCACTGCCTCTTAGCGCACAAGCGGGATAGGCAGAGGGTAATAGAACAGCGCGTCAAGCGCAAGTGCAACAAATATCACGACAAGGTAAGGCGCAGTCACTTTGTATGCCTTCCATGCGAATTCTGGCGTCGGGTTCTTTGTCAGCTTGTAATGGTACACGAGCATGAGCGAGCCGGATGCCGCTGCAATTACAGTGTAGAGTATCCCCGGACCAAAGAATGCTATAGCTACAGAATATGGCAAGAGTATAGCAGTATTAAGGAGGATATAGCTTGCAGTCCTCTGGTTGCCGATGAGCACAGGCAGCATCGGAACCCTGACGCTTGCGTACTCTTCTCTTGCCCTTATTGCTAGGCACCAGAAATGGGGCGGGGTCCACATGAATACGAGCCACCCAACCAGAAAGCCAAGCAGATCGATAGAGCCTGTGGCAGTAGCCCATCCTGCCATTGACGCCGCGCTCCCGGCAAACCCTCCGATGACAATGTTAGACGCATTGCTGCGCTTGAGCCAAGCGGTGTAGACTATGACGTAAAAGAAGATGCCAAGGGCTATCATCCCTGTCGCGACAGGGTTGAGCGTAAACCATGCAATGATTACTGACAGTATGCTCACTCCAATGCCATACGCAAGCACATTCTTTGGAGAAAGCCTGCCGGCAGGTATCGGCCTCTTGGCAGTCCTGTCCATTATCTTGTCAATGTCGCGGTCATAGTAGTGGTTAAGGGCGCTTGCACCCATTGATGCAAGAGAGCCGGCCAGAGTGAGAAATCCAAGCTGCCATGCCGTGACGTCCCAAGCGACGCCAGGTGTTGAATCGAACCTGCTCGCCGCAAGAAGCGAGGTAACTGCTGTTATGACAAGGACTACCACTATTCTCGGCTTTGAAACTTCGACATAATCGCGTGCAGTCACAGAGTTGCCTCGAAGAGAGTTCTATCGGTGCTTGCATTTAATTTATTCGTTCCAGCTTTTAGGAGAGAAAATGTTTCAAATTAGATACTTGCAACTTGAAAAATGTCAATATCTTGCGTTTGAGCAGGGCATGCTCGGCGTCTGATAGGCCGCAAGTGCAGACCTTTTTGTCTATCGCGTGAGACTCGGCAATAGTATAGATTTTAGCTATCTTGTCTCGTGCCTGCGCAAAGTCGTAGTGCTGGCCGATCTTGTGAGTATGCTCTAACATGTCAAGCAGATTGACAGTAGTCAGCCAAGCATCCCATACTGTATCGCTATCGCTTACTTCAAACAGGTCTGCAACAGACACGGCGTTGACGCGCAAGGCACGGTATTAAAACGCCTTATCAAATATTGTAAACCGCCCGAAAGACGCCGAATAGCTTACTGTACCAGGCGCGCGGCCTCTGCCACTTCAGAGACATTTTGATACTGGCGCTCGTCTATCTTTTGGACAAGTGGCAATACTTCTCTGCCTTCCGGCCTGTTTGATTGCTCTACAAACCTAACGATGGCATTCTTGTCAGCAGGGAAATCAAGATCCTTTAGGACCTGTCCAAGCGCGGCGGCCTGCGGAAAATCGCTGATCGTTTTGTTCCTCTGCTCGCCTTGCACGTTATCCTGTTTTCGGAGCGTGCGTTGTGTCTGCTCTTCATTGTATTCAGTTGGAATCTGCTCGCGATTCTCTCTATTTGACATGACCAAAGATAGTCAATATTTCTTTTATTGGTTGCAGAACATGATAAAAGCAATGTCATGCTAGTAATATAGTGGCAGGCTTCAAAGGTGCCGAGGTCTATACGCTTGAAGGCAAAAAGATAGGCAGGGTAAGGGAAGTAGATTCCAGTTATTTTACGGCGTACAGGCGCGGTCTTGTTGCCGATGACGAATTCAGGATCCCATTGTCAGCCATTTCAGCTGTTGAAAATGAAGGTAACTCAACGATAATCCGGCTAAGCATGAGCGAAGAGCAGATCAAGCATGGCTTTGAGTTTTCAAGTGGCAGGCCCAACTCTGAATTTGCAAGTGGGATTGCAGGATCTGAACCCAAGATTCCAAGGGACAAGCAGGTAATCCATTACGAATCGCAGCCTGCCAACGAAGGTGAAGCTGTTGCTCGGCCACTGCCTGCTTCAGAATACCTCTGCGACATGTGCGACGCAAGGTTTGACGACTCTTCAGAGCTGCAGGAGCATAGAGCCGAGCATCACAAAGCTCCAACAGGCATCTGAAAGCTAGAAACGATTAAGTATGCCAAAAAAGCCCAAGTAGCCGTAGTAAAATGACTGACTGGGACCTCCTGACACCCGGTATAGGTCTTACTTCTATAGGCATCGTTGGCGTTGGCATTTCTCTTTCAGGCATCGCCAAGACCTTCATTGATGGCATGCACGCAGTTTCGCTCTTGACCATGTTTATTGGCATGATATTTCTTGCTTCCGGCCTCTTCAAGGACGGCTTTCCGTCGTCAGGCAGGGCAAAATCTGCCACCTTTATCACCCTCGGCTTTCTGGTCACCTTTGGAGTTGCCGCTGCAGTAACAGCCAGCGTGCAAGTCCCGAGCATTTTCGCTTACATCGGCCTCATGATGTTGATAGGCATCCCCTCAGCAGTTCTTGCAGTTGCCTCATTCAGACAAGTTCCATATCTCAAGGC
>JAJPDY010000041.1 GCA_023252395.1 Nitrososphaera sp.
CCGTCAGCTTTTGTCCAGCGCGGGACGTCCGGCATCCGCTCCTCCGTTATTGACAATACTGGCAGGTTCGTGCCAGACACTCTGGTGCTCAAGCGCGACTCTTCGCTCCATGTGCTCAACTACAATTCGCCGGGGGCAACAGGCGCCCTGCCAATGGCTGCCAACATTGCAAGCAAGATAATCGAGGCCGGCGCGCTTGCGACAGTCGACAAGCCACGGTCGCTCTGGGACGCTGGCACAATTGCCGACAGAATGAAAGAATGATTAGCCACAAAGATCAAGGTAGGAACGCAAATTGCTGGGCTATCAATAGTGGCGCTTATTGTATAAACAGCTATTCTGAATTCCTAGGACAAGTCCATTGCTCCGAGATACACCACGATGTTTTGACATGATAATATGCTTGTCCTCTCAAATTTAACAAGTATAGCAAGGTTTTATTAGCATTGGATGGCTGTCAGAGTGCGCCCTAACATGGATGCATTGCTGCGCCCTGTCACATCTTTCATGCACAAGAATTTCCTATTTGTTGACGGCATGACAAATGTTGCAGAGGCTGTCAAGTCGATGCATCTAAAGAAAGTCGAGACAATCATCGTCACTCTTGAGGGTAATGCAGTTGGAATTGTGACAGATAGTGACATTTTGGAAAAGGTTGTAATAAAAGGTGAGGATTCTGATCAAGTCGCTTTAAAAGAAATAATGGCATCACCCATTAGATTTCTAAATGCGAGTGCAACGATAAAGGAAGCACTTGAAGTAATGAAGTTCAGTCGTGTAAAGCGACTGCCAATAGTTGATGATATTAGAGATGCCTCAATTGTTGAAAGAAAAGATGCCGATGATAAGAAGATAAAGGTCATAGGAATAATTACCCAGAAGGCCATCGCAGATTCTGTACGAACCACCGTCCTTGAAAACACTTTTCGAAAGTACCGCTCTTCAATCAGGGAACGCTACAAGCCAATACTAGGCAACTTGGGCTTTGTAATGCAGTTTGCCGGCGTTCTTGTCATAGTGCCTGCCCTTATTGGCACATTTAATGGCGAGTCAGGATCAGCCGTAGGAATGTACCTTGCAGTAGTAGGGATGTTTACGCTAGGCTTTGTCCTTACTTCATACGGTGACAGAGGTCCGCTCAGCCTTAAAGAAGCATCGATATTAGTAGTCTCGAGCTTTATTCTGCTCAGCCTCTTTGGTAGCATACCGTACATATTCATCAATCCATTTGGCATCAGCATTTCCAACGATCCATCGTCATTATTTGTAAACAGCTTTTTTGAAAGTGCTTCAGGATTTACCACAACAGGCATGTCGATTATCAGCTCACCAGAAAGCCTGCCACAAAGCTTTGTCTTTTACCGCTCATATACGCAATGGATTGGAGGACTCAGTTTCATCTACCTTATTGTCGGGCTTTTCTACCCTGAAAAGAAGCTAAAAACCATGAAAGGTGCTATTGGAGGAAACGTCAGTATTTTTGAGTACAAGCACCTGATGACTACAGTCGTTGTCATTTTTTCTGCCTATGTGACGATTCTTTTTGCGATACTTTTTGCTCTTGAGAAAGATATTAGCCCAATAGTAGATATATCGCTCATTTCAAGCGCCATTACAAGTGGCGGCTTTACCCCTGACTCTAGAATCGTCACGGGCGGAAACGTCCTGCATCTGTTTGTATTAGGCGCAGGCATGATAGCATCTGCTCTTCCATTTGCATTTCATTATTCTTTATTTAACAAAAAAATGAGGCTCAAAAGCATCGGCCTTGAGGTCATTGCATACGGTTCTTTATTGGTTGGATCAGTAATAGTCTTCACCCAGATTTCCGGGATTAATGACTGGCTTACAGCTGCATTTCATGTGGTAAGTGCTTCCACAACTACCGGTTTTCAGTTTATAGATCTCAGCCTGATCGCTCCAGAAGCAAAGATCTTTTTCATTGTACTGATGCTGATAGGTGGAACGGCCTTCTCTACCGCGGGCGGAATCAAGATTGGAAGGCTTCTATTCGTCTTTCAGAGAATAACAAAAAGATCTTCACCCATAGAAACGCCTGCCTCAATAACATCCAGGACAGGAGGTCGAGCGTACAGCGAACCTTCTAAATCTATTAACAGTCCAAAGGTCAAAAAGGAATCAGACAAACTACTCCAAGAGTCTTTGCTGGTAATAGGCTTATTTCCTGCGATAGCTATTCTTACAGGATTCATTCTTGGCTATTTGAATAATTATGATTTTCTTGATGCAATATTTGAATCAACTTCTTCTCTGACAAACACCGGTCTATCTATCGGTCTGGTAACACTTGATCTGAATATCCTATCAAAGTTAATTCTTGTAGCCAACATGATAGTCGGGAGGTTTGAAATAATTGCAATCCTTTACATATTTTTCTTCTCATTGAGACGGATATGATCATGCCAGAAGACTAGCCTTGGATTGTTAGACATGACTCAAAATAATATTATCATAGAAATGATATTGGCAGAGACCTAAGTTCAACTGGAAGTGCGTTGCGAATTAGGATAGCCATTGAATTATGAAAGTTCTCGGGTATCCTTTCGACCTGAGCAGAGAGGATATTCTTCCGCTCTCCAATGTACCCGCTTCCCAAATGATAGCCCGCGACTTTGAGGTGTTCTTGGCCTGATTCTGTTGCGGATATCACTATTCCGACCTTTCTTCCTTCAACGGTGACAACAATCCAACCTTCCCGCTCTAGCACGTTTACCCAAAAGGTCGAAGGTGGAGAACCCAAAGCCGTTGTCATTATTGTATTAGAATAAGGTTCTATTTTTATATTTAAAAAGCTGAGATCATGTACTAGAGTTTTTCGTCATCCTGTCCTGAAATGCCATATTCAGACTTTTGTTCTTGTCTGCGATCAAGGTAGAATACTTGGTATCCAAAGTAGCTTATAGTGCCGAAAATTATTCCAGGTTGTAGATAGAATGCAGGATGAAGTTCATTTCCTTCATAAATGCCAATTCCGCCTATGGTTGATAGTATCCCAGCCAAAATCCAAAAGTCGGAATTGGATATTTGCACAGAAGCCAAATAGAGTCAGCTATGAATAACTGTTTTGTATGAGCCAAATATTCATAGCGAGAAATTAGTTAATGGTAACTTAAAGGGAAATCAGTATGATTTTCCCTTCTAATCCTCGGGCTTATCTCCCATTAAGTTACCCGAATCTACAACAAAATTCTGAAGGCTATGATTTGTTAATAAGCTATACTCGCTAGCATGATCAGTTTTTTAAATTACCTCACGTCAAACGAATCTGTTTGCTAAAGGAAGTGTATCTCGACGCCCTGCGTAACAGGGAATACAAGATGTCAAAGATAAAGGATTCTGGCTATGATGCCATACTTTCAGAAGCGTCATCGCGCTGGGTTACATACGAGCCTACGCCGGAAAAATGCGAGTCTGCCGGTATTGACAGCAGCTGGAACAAGCGCGCCTTTCAGGGCCTCAACCTCTATGTCATCGACGCAGTTGCTGTCACGAGCACAAACGAGATCCTTGCCACGGATCATGTCTACGACATATCAGAGTCGGCAAGGCAGGAGGCGCTTGAATCAAAGGCGATGCTGATGGAGGCCCAGCTTGCACAAAAGGTGCCTGAAAAAAAGAATGTTGACATCATTTGCATCGATGGCTCGCTGATATCCCGGCTAACAAGGAGCACTGCGGACGCGGCTGCAGATATGGTGAAGCGCTGCGGAAAAGCCATCTTTATTTCAAAAAGCTCAGAGAGCCGCCTGCAGTTCTCTTCGCTTGGGTCAAAGGCAGGCGACATCTACTACTATGGGCATGCCGCAAAATCTGCCACCGGCTTTAGCGTGCCAGTGCAGACGCAGCTTCGATATGCTAACGTCTATGAAGTCTATGCACGGCTCCGCGACCACGCGCCAATAGTGAGAATAGAAGTGGTCGGCGCGACAGGCGAACAAGAAGTCAAACAGCTGCTGAACAAGCTGCGCTACCACAGCGTCGCCGGCTACCCATATTGCTTGAAGCTTGCACACAACAGCTGCAAGATCACCAATGAAGATATAGACAGGCTGGCAAGCATATTCAACTTGCAACTGGAGCATGGAGCGAGGGATGCGCTAAATGAGTAACAATAGAATCGAGCTCGGCATTCTGATAGGCAACACCAAGCCTGATCAGGTCGCATTTGAGTCAAAGAGGCCGGTGAGCATCGGCGAATATGTCATTTTGAACTACGGCAAGGGCAAGGTGCTCGGGCTTGTTGAAAGGTCGTCAATCAGCAGCGACGCGCTTTCAACCAGCATACGAAACTATGAAGAGGCGTCTGAAAGCAGAAAAGTCGCGATTGAAAACAGGTGGGACAAGAGCTACAAGGGACACGTGCGCATACTGGGCTATCTTGAAGAGCTGAAAAAATGCAAGGCGATAATCCCGGCGCTGCCGCCAGATCCGGGCACAGAAGTGTACGAAGCCACTGAAGAAGACTTGGCGACAATCTTTTCGCCTCCTGCCCAGCAGTGGATAAGGATAGGCACGCTTTTGCGCAACACGCAGGTAGACGCCAAGGTAAATGTCGACAAGGTAGTGTCACGCCACTTGGCGGTGCTTGCAATGACTGGCATGGGCAAGAGCAACCTTGTGTCGCTTTTAGCAAAAGAAATTGCCAGGATAAACGGGACCATGGTGATTTTCGACTACCACGACGACTACTCTACACTTGACATGGGGAGCAGCAACAGCAACCTCATAGACGCCAAGATAAACCCGCGCTTTTTGACGGTGGACAAGCTGGGCGACGTGATAGAGATACAGGAAAACGCGTCCAACCAGCTGCACGTGCTCCGCGCAGCATTTACCGAAGAGGTAAAGCAGCGCAAGGGCGACGACTTTTGGGACGCCCTTGCAACCGAAGTAGTTGTAGCAGGCAAGGAGAAGGCATACAGGGAAGCGTCTGACAAGGTTCTTGACAAGATAGACGACGCAAGGCGCAAGTTCCACAACATACTAGACCCGGGGATGGCAGACCCGCTTGCGCTGATAAAGAACGGCAAGATAAACGTCGTCAACTTGGTGGAGCTGACCGAGCGCCAGGCAAACATTGCAGTGTCTTTCTACCTTGAAGAGCTGCTCGATGACAGAAAGAAGGCGACTAGGCAGAAAAAGGGCAAGAAGGACGCCAAGGAGCCCAAGTTCCCGGCGCCTGTTCTGGTAGTGCTTGAAGAGGCACACGTCTTTATACCAAAGGACGAAGATACCGACACGAAATATTTCGCTTCCAAAGTTGCAAGGGAAGGCAGGAAGTTTGGCCTCGGGCTGGTCATCGTGTCGCAGAGGCCGCGTGGCATCGATGCCAACATCCTGAGCCAGATGGGCTCGCTGGCAGTCATGCGCATGGTGCAGCAGGATGATCAGGTGCAGGTGTCGGCTGCAAGCGAGTCGCTCAGCCGGGATCTTATTGATCAGTTGACGTCGCTCAACCCCGGCGAAGCGATATTTGCCGGCCAGTGGGTAAACCTGCCAACCTTTGTCAAGGTAGACGAAGTCAAGGAACGCAAGATTGGAGGCGACCAGAGGGCAGTCGAAGAGTGGAAGCAGCTGGCCGCGATAAAGCAGGTGGCAAAGGAGTCGGCCGGCTCGTACGTTCCATCCGGCTATATACAGGATTAGCTCTTGAGATGATGCCGCAAAATGCTAGTCTCTCATATCTCTGACCTCCACCTCGGGTACGCGCAGTTCAACCTTGAAGAGCGCGAAGAGGATGTCTACCAGACTTTTCAGGAAGCGATAGACATCTCGATAAGGGAAGGAGTCAGACTAGTAATTCTCGCCGGCGACTTGTTCCATAACCCACGGCCGTGCGGCAAGGCGATAATCACGCTTGGCAACGCGCTGAAAAAGCTGAAGGAGAAACAAATCCCGGCGGTATTCGTGCTGGGCGAGCACGACATCAGCCGCCTGCGCGACGTGCCTTTTGCCTATATTTTCAGCAACCTCGGGCTTGCAAAACACCTAAAGCCGGACGAGCCTTTCGTTGTCGACGATTGCATTGTGATGGGCGCCGACAAGGAGCGGCGGAGCAACATCGACGCCCTGATTGAAAAATTGCGTGGCGCAGACAGAGTTGCGAGCCAGTTTAATGATAAAAAGAAGATCCTTGTGCTCCACCAAGGCTTGATGGATTTTAACAAGTTTGCCGGCGAAATGAATTCGACAGACCTGCCTGCAGGCTTTCACTACTATGCGCTAGGCCACTATCACGATCATCAGGAAAAGAGGTTTGACTACCTTGGCGGGCCGCTTGCCTACCCCGGCTCGCTTGACCTGACTCCAAGCGAGGGCATCAAGGAGGTAGACAAGGGTTTCATAATAACAGACATGTCCGGCGAAGAGCCGTCGACCCAGTGGGTCAAGCTCAATCGTCGCCAGCAGTTCTCTGCAAGGATAAGCTACAAAGACATTGCAAGCGAAGTTGATGCTATAATCGAGCGTGCAAAGGCGGAGTCTGCCACGAACAACAAAAAGCCGGTTGCCAGAATAGAGGTCGCTGGGAGCGACATTGACTCGAAAGTTATAGCCGAGCACCTAAAGAGGCTCAACGAATCTTGCCTGCATTATATCTGGCAGCCGCTTGAAGACAAGATGGCGGCAACAGTCTATGATTCAAAACCTGCGGACATTGACAGCGAATTATATCGATTGTCTGTACAGGCGCTCGGGTCGGAAGAATTGGCAAAATTTGCAGTCAACGAAGTATTGCCTCTTGCAGCAGCGAAAGATGCCGCATCTGTCCTTGAGATCGTGTGGCAGGCGTACAAAGCTGGCAGGTTTGGGAGCGGAGCCAGATGATAAAGGATATCCAGCTCAAAGACTTTATCGCGCACAAGGACACAAAGATGGAGTTTTGCAAGGGGATAACCATCTTTGTAGGGCATAACGGCTCAGGCAAGTCATCGATAATAGACGCGGTGACGTTTGCGCTCTTTGGCAAGCACACCCGCAAGTCAAACAAGAACCTCGTGAGGAGGGGCGCCAACTCGGCAATGGTGCAGGTGAACTTTACGCTAAACTCAAAGGAGTTTCAGGCGACAAGGGCGCTCTCTGGCTCGGGCAGCCAGTCATTTTCGCAATTTTCTATTGTGTCTGACGGCGGCAAAGGGATCAACAAGCCCATTGCCGGCGGCGAACGCAAGCAGTTTGGAGAGTCGATGAGCGGCGAAGTTGCCAAGATCCTTGGGCTTGACTATGACAAGCTGCGCGTGGCAGCTGTAGTTCAGCAGGGCGAGCTTGTCAAAATAGTTGAAGCGCAGCCAAAGGAATTCAAAGAACTATTGAATGGATTGATAGGCATCGACAGGCTAGACTCTGCATATGAAACAATGCGCGAGGTGATAACGGGCTTTCGTGAAAGGCTGCGCGACGAGACAGGCTACACCGACGAGGAAATACCAAGGGTGGAGAAACTTGTTGACGAAAAAGAGCAGGAGCTAAAGCAGGCAGAGTCGCTACTTGCCGAATATGAAGACGAAAAACACCTGCTTAAAAACAAGATGGAGCAGCTGGAAAAAGAGATCGAAAGGCTAGAGCCAATGAGCCAGCAGGCAAAGGAGCTCCAGAACCGGGAAAGGCAGCTTGTACGCTATGTCAATGAAAAGCGCAGCCAGATAGATAGCGAAATATCTCGGCTTGACAGGGTCGTCAGGGAAGCCAGAATGTCTCTGCAGGCACTGAAGGACAAAGATGAAGTCGACATGCGGCTCCGGATGGTCAAAGCAGAGGTGGAAGAAGTTGAATCAAAGATGCAGGAAAATGAAGGTACGGCTGGAAAGCTCAGGGGGTTTCTGGAATGTGCAAGCAAGATCAAGATCACTGACGGCGGCCTGTGCCCTGTCTGTAACTCTCCTGTTTCGAGCATAAATGAGATGTTTGATATCAAACACATCCAATTAGAGATCGGCAAGATGGCAGGCGAAAAGTCAAAACTTCAGATTGCCAAGGTTGACCTTAAAAAAGAAGAGGCGCAGCTAAGCGAAGCAAACAAAAAGATTGCTGCAGCTGAAAAGCTCCTCTCAAGCAATTCCATC
>JAJPDY010000042.1 GCA_023252395.1 Nitrososphaera sp.
AGTATCCTCGCAGTCGCACCCCACACCACGTTGCCTTCGTATGTGAACTTGAAGACTCCCTTGGCAAGGCTGTAGTGCTCTGTGTCCGGCTCGATGCTTGCAAGCGTTTCAATGAGCGGGGCGTCGATCACAGATTCGACTTCGCTTGCAGAAATCCTGTGCTCTGGCAACTTGTCCTGCAGGGTCATAAAGGGCACGATAAAGTGGTTTGAAGTTATTGTCCTGACCGCGCGGAGGCTGCCAGCGACCTGTTCTGGCAGAAACGTGATCCCGATCTCTTCTTTTGTTTCGCGGAGCGCGGTGGCAAGTAATGTGCCGTCGCTGTCTGCGTACCTGCCGCCTGGAAAAGATATCTCGCCCCTGTGCGATTTGAGTGAAGAGCTGCGCTTTGTCAGGAACACGTGCGGCTTATCCTTGTGGTAGTGGATTATCACGAGCACCGCAGAGGGCGTCGCGGAAGCCGCGTCCTTTGGGAGGTAGGGCGTCACTGTCAGCGCCGGCCTGACAAGTGCCATGAGCTCTTCCTTGCGCAATGGCTTTGCAAACGCGCAAGCCAAATATATGCTCTCAAGCGGTGCGACCTCGCATTTAATAAGACCGTGAGGCGTCAATTTGTAAGACGATGAAGATAGCCTACGAGCTGAACCCGCCCAAGATAGTAAAGGGGGAGAGGTTTGACTTGGCGCAGCTGAATGAAGACATGCAGGTGATGGCAGGCCGCGCGGCGCAGCTGTCAGGTCTTGTCAGCGGCATCCACCTTACGGACTCTGTCCTTGGGATGCCCAGGGTGTCAAGCATCACTGCCGCAAGCTACATCATGAAAAACGCAGGCGTTGATGAAGTCAGGATGAGTTGCAGCATCAGAGTGCGCGACCGCAACTTTACTTCCCTTTGCCAGGCGGTCTCTGACGCGGTGATGGCAGGAGTCGACAGCCTGCTTGTCCTGATGGGTGACGAGCCGGCAGACAGTCCGGGCGACACGGGGCTTAGGCCAAGCGCGGCAGTCAGGATGCTCAAGAAGGAGGGCTATGATTCCAAGATAAAGCTGGACCTCTCGTTCCCTGCCAAGATAACCAACAGGGCGTCTGTTTCAATAAAGAACAAGCTCGACGCCGGGCCGCATTCGCTTGTAACCCAGTCGATCTCGTCCCTGTCTGACTTGGGCGAGATAGTGGACCTTGCAAAGCAGCATGGGATCAGAGTCGCAGCTGTTGTCATGGTGCCGTCTGAAAAGAACAAGCAGTCCGCCTCGATAATCGGCCTTGACTGGTCAGGCTATGAAAAAAACCCGGCAGACTTTGTACGTCAAGCTGCCAGGATAGCAGACAGGGTGCTTCTCACTTCGCCTAACAGCTTTGGCTCCGGCGTTGAACTGCTAAAACAGCTAAAATGATTCAGTCCATGCCGTCGTCTTTTTTGTCAGCCATTTCGCCCTTCATCGTGTCAATTACTTGGCGATAATATGGGCGCAGGTTCTCGTCTTCAGGCAGGCGCGGCCTCCTGTAATTGATGGGTATCTCTTTTTTCACCGAGCCCGGCCTTTTGCTGAACACGACTACCTTGTCGCCTAGGACGACTGACTCTAGTATGTTGTGCGTGATAAACACTATAGTCTTTTTTGTCCTGGCCCATATCAGCTGGAGCTCCACCAAGAGCAGGTCGCGAGTCTGGCTGTCAAGTGCTGCAAACGGCTCGTCCATCAGGAGCACTTCAGGATCGATTGCAAGGGCGCGGGCTATTGCCACCCTCTGCTTCATGCCTCCAGATAATTGGTAGGTGTATGCGTTTGCAAACTTTGTCAGCTGCATCATGTCAAGGTAGCGCATCGCTATTTCGTGCCTCTTGTCCTTCTCAACTCCCTTCATTTTGAGCCCAAACTCGACGTTGTCCATTACCCGAAGCCAGGGAAAGAGCGCGTTTTCCTGGAACACCATGATTGTGTCCGGGCCGGTTTCAGTAACAGGATGGCCGTTTAGGATGACTTCGCCTTCAGTTGGCTTGTCAAGGCCGGCCAAGATGTTTAAGAGCGTGGTCTTGCCGCAGCCAGATGGTCCCACAAAGCACACAAACTGCTCGTCCTCGATTGTCAGGTTGACATCTTGGACGGCAGTGAAAAGCCGCATTTCATTGCCCTGCTCTGCCATGAACCTCTTGCCGATGTTTTTTGCTTCAAGCTTTGCCATGTTGTATCAAACCAAGTCGCTCGTGTCGCCGAACTGCTTCATTTTGCTTGTGCGTTGCCGGTCTAAAACAGTTATGATTACGCCGGCGACAAAAACTGCAATGCCTGCATAAAGCGTAAAGTTAAACATTACACTCAGGGTGACCGGGTTTATGTCCAGCCCGCTTTCTATGATCGATCTCTGATCCCCAAAGACAATGTTGGCTTCAAGCGCGCTGTCTGGCGATGAGTTGGTGACAGTAAGAGTATAGTTGCCATCCTGTGTCAGGCCAAACGTGTCCATTGCAAGGGTTCCTTCGAGCTGCTTGTCAACTAGCACTTGGCCTGCAGGATCCATGATCTTGATCCCGGGCTGCCCGACTGGCTGCATCAGCGCAACGATGTACGTCCCTTCGGTGGCATTTTTGCTGATGAACCGCTCAACAGAAGTCATGCCGACCGGCTCTATGTCATATTTATTTTCGCTAAGCAGTTTTGTGGCAAACACCACTGTATAGTAAGTGAATATTGCAAATCCTATTGCCATGATTGCTCCGCCGGCGATAAGCAGGATCGGGCCCCTTCTTAATCGCAATTTATACTTGGTTTGATGTCTTTAGTAATAATATATTCCTATCAAAGAAAATGTGAGAAGATGGCAGCTTTTGCTGGCCGCAGAAAATGTAGCAAGTTGATAGTTCTAGAATAAGGTATAAGAGCGCGTTTTGCACATATTGGGTGAAAGATGGACGAATCTTCTCATCAAGCAAAAAAACCAAAGGGTTTTGACGCTATTATCACGGCAATCAACATGGCCGCACTGGGGGCAGGGATTGCAGCTGCAGTAGTTGCCGCAAACAAGAGCAAGTCTGCAAGCGCTGATGCAGGAAGGATTGAAAAGAGTGTGAACGAGCTGAACGCCAAGTTTGACAAGATTTCAGAGCAGTTGAAGGAGATGCAGCCTGCCAAGATGGAAGTTCCAGCGACTACCGCAAAGGAAGCAGAAAAGAAACCAGACAGCGTACCACAACAGCCAAAGCCGCAGGACGTCATTTACGTAAAAAAGTCGTCAGAGTTTTCGTTCTACAACTAGGTTATACTACAAAGACCCCATTCCCGTTTATACCACATTTCTTTTTCATTACTAGTTGCTGTTAAAAGTAATAGCAGTGGCAGCGCTTGCTGTCGCAATTGCTGTTGCAGTTATAGTGTTTACGATGCCAAAGCAGGGCGAGCCGGGCGCGCCAAATGTCAAGTTTACAGAGTTTACGCCTGACAGGATGGACATCAAAGTAGGCGAGTCGACCAAGATAGTGTTCAACGTGCAAAATCTTGAAGAGAGGAGTATTAACGGCTCCAAGGTGCTTGTAGTCATAGAGCCTTCGGGCTACCAGCCCTACCTGTCGATAAGCAATCCTGCGATAGAGCTGCCAGTGCTGCAGGGCAAGGACGCGCGGACAGGCCAGATGCAGGTTGCAATAACCGCCACAAGCTCGCCGGCTAAAGAAGCATTGTACACTGTAAAGGGCGTGCTACTTGTAGATGGCAAGCAGACGGATGTCAGGGACTTTGAGCTAAAGATACGCCAGTAGGCTTTTTGCCATAGCCGGTCATGCGCTCGTATTGCATGCGGAAGAGCTCTATGACATTTGGTACGCCTTCCTGCCCGTTGACGTAGCAGCTTATCCACCCAGATTGTGGGATAAAGTGGTGTGGCGACGCCTTGCCTTTAGATATCAGCTTTTTGCCGACATCCTTTGGAAATGGCAGGTCGGCAAGCTCGTCTCCATGCATGTGCCCCATCTCTCTGCCGTTGACCCTAAACTCGATTCCACCAAAGCGGTGATCGTGAACGGTCACCCCGGGCCAACCGAGCAATTCGCGCTTGACTGCTTCGCTAGGAGTTTCCATCAATATTATGACGCAGCCAACCTACTTAAGTGAAGCAGTAATTTCCGACTTGGCTGGTAGCCAGAGGCTTACTAGAGCACGAAATATTCCGCTTCGGGGTGGTGCACTACTATTGCAGCAGTTGACTGGTCTGGCACTATCTGGCCGGACTCTGTCAGAGTCATGCCGGATTTTGCAGGATCAAGTATCTGCCATACAAGGTGGTGCTGCGAGATGTCGGGGCAGCTCGGGTAGCCCCAGCTGTACCGCAGGCCGCGCTTGCTTCCTATCTTTAGTTCCTCGCGCACTCTGGCGTTGACCCACTCGGCCATGGCCTCAGCCGTCTCTACTGCAATGCCGTGCAAGTAGTAGGCGTCAGTGTACCGGTCTTGTTTGTTCCACCTGTCAATTGTCTCTGTCACCTTGTTTCCGGCAGTTACTGACTGAAATGCCACAATGTCATCCTGCCCAAAATAGTCTGCAAGGCACAGATGTTTTTCCTTTGACGAGCGCGGGAACTCAAATACTACTTGCTTGCCATCTGGCAGGTCTACTGCCAGCCTGCCGTTGCCACTCTGGCCCGGTGTCAGGTTGTGGCATTTGTAGTAGCCATAGACCGCGCGGGGCTCAAACAACTTTTCCTTTATCACGCGCTCGGTCCACTCTTTGAACAGCTCTTCAGGATCCTGCTCGCTTGCGCCCTTGCCCCTCATCCCCCATTGCAACACAAACAGCGACTTTTTGTTGATGTACTTCCACACCTCGTAAAGGTCGAACTGCGATGGCTCTAGCCTTATTGGCTTGTTGACGTGCGGCGGGATCGGTGGCTCTACTGGCTTGATGCCGCTGTATGGCAGCTGCGACTGATCAACTGCCACGACTTGCTTTTCGTCCCACTTACTCAGCTTGTCCTTCCATTCGCCGACAAACTGGCTGCGCTCTGGCGACATCAGCTTGTTCATTACCCGCAGCCCGTCAAACGCGGTCTTGCAGTAAAACACTCCAGGTTCGTAGATGTTGCCGTCCTTTGCAATCCTGTTGATGTAGCTGCTGTTTATCGCCGCCCCTCCGCAGAGCACGGGCACCGCCATGCTGTTTTGCCGGGCGTGCTCTACAAAGTACTGCATCTGCTTTGAAGTTGACACGAGCAACGCCGAGAGCCCCACGGCGTCAGCCTTGACTTCGCTTATTTTTTCCAGTATCTTTTGCATTGGCACTTGCTTGCCAAGGTCGTAAACAGTATAGCCGTTGTTGACGAAAATTGTTTTCACCAGATTCTTGCCGATGTCGTGCACGTCGCCGTAGACCGTGCAGAGCACCAGCTTGCCCTTGCTCACTCCTTCTTGCTTTATCAAATATTTTTCTAGCTCGGCGACTGCGGCTTTCATGCATTCTGCCGACTTTAACACAAAAGGCAGTATGAGTTCGCCGGCGCCAAACTTGTCGCCCACTTCTTTCATTGCAGGCAATAATACCTCGTTTAGCGTTTCGACGGCTGCTTCGTGAGCCACCTCCCTCGGAGCCTCAAGCGCGAGCCTTCCTTCCTTCTTTGCAACCTTGCCTCCCCGCGTGCGATCAGCTATGGCCTGCACCACGTCGTCCTCTATGCCATCCTTCAGTCTGTTGACTATTCGGAAGTGGCAGCGCTTGCCGGCCTCCCAAGCAGGATCAACTTCAATTCTTTTAGTTGGGCCGGCGGCAGCCGCCTTTGCGCCTTCAAAGTGCGATATCAGCTCTGCAAGGGCGTTTGGATGCCTGTTAAAGATTAGATCCTCGGCCAGTTTTTTCTGCTGCTCGTCAATCTCTGGATATGCGAGGATGTCACGTGCGTTTATTATTACAGTGTCAAGCCCCGCCTTGAGCGCATGGTACAGAAACACAGAATTGACGACTTTTCTTGCGCTTGCTGTCAAGCCAAAGCTGACGTTGCTCAGCCCAAGCGTGGTGAATGCGTCAGGGAATTTCTGCTTGACAAGCCTGATGCCTTCAAGAGTGTTCTTGGCAGAATCTGCAAATTCCGGCTCGCCTGTTGCAAGCGTGAACGTGAGCACGTCGAACAGGAACTGCCAGGGCTTTAGCCCGTACTGCTTGCCGGTATCATAGAGCAGCTGCGCGGTTTCAACTTTTTCCTCCGGCGTCTTGGCCATCCCCTTTGGGCCGATACACATCGCCACTGCCGGCAACCCGTACTTTGCCATCATTGGCGCAAGGGCGTGGAACCGGCTGCCGTCGCCTTCAAGGTTTATCGAGTTTATTATCGGCCTGCCGGGGATCTGCGCGATGGCAGACTCTATCACCTTTGGGTCAGTCGAGTCTATTACAAGTGGCGCGTCTATTTCCAAGCTCAGCCTCTTGACAAGCCGTGTCATGAACTCCAGCTCGTCAGAGCGCTCGGTAGTCGCAACGCACACGTCAAGGCAGTGCGCGCCGTCTTCGACCTGTGCCCTTGCAAGGTCGACCAGCCCGTCAAAATCATTGTTGAGCACCAGTTCTTTTGCCTTTTTAGACCCCTGGGTGTTGAGGCGCTCTCCTATTATCAGGGGCGCTGGCTCTTGCTTTAGATCCACTGCCTTTAGCGCAGAACTTACCCGGGGGACCAAATTTCACATGTTTATTTATTAAGCCACTATATTTGCTATTCAGAAAGTCAAAAAAAGTAAACAGTATACCGAAAATTCTACCTAACCTGTTTTATAATAAAAAAGCAAGTAAAAAGCATGGCTACGATTCAACAGTTCAAATTTAAGGGTAATGGCTCCGCCGGCCTCATAGAGACGGTGTACTCTATCGTAAGGAGCAGAAGCGGCAAGGTCACAAGCAAGGACCTTGACGAGATGATAGGCAACAAGCAGGATGTCAGGTTTGCGATAACCCGTCTGACAGTCCAAGGCAGGATAAAGAGGGTTAGAGGCTTTGGCAAGGTCGGAATCGAGTATTTCTACAAAGACATTGCAGGGCTACCGCAGCAAAAGATGAGGATAGAGCAGGCTACCTTCTAAGGTCGAGGACTTTTCTCAGCTCTGCAATGTGCTGAGGATTGGTTCCGCAGCATCCCCCGATCATGCGAATGTTCTTGTACTTGCCAGTGAAATCTGCAAGTGCCTCTGCTATTTCGCCGGGCTCCATCTTGTAGACTGCCCTGCCGCCCTCATTGTGGGGCATGCCAGCGTTTGGCATCACGAGTATCGGCAGGTCCTGCTCGCTCAGCCACCTAACGCTTGAAGCCATCTCATGTGGGCCGGTGGAGCAGTTGAGCCCAAACGCGTCGATCTTCATGTCGCTCACGGTTGTGTATGCCGCCTGGACACTTGTGCCAAGTAGCATCTTGCCGTACTGGTCAAGCGTGACGTTGGCGATAATTGGAACTTGCTTGCCCACCTTTTGCATTGCCTCATGGCAGGCTTCTATTGCCAGTTTTACTTCCAATATGTCCTGGCTGGTCTCTATGAGCAGTGCGTCAGCGCTTCCGAGAATGAGCCCTTGCGCCTGCAGCGAAAATGCTTCCCTTATCTCGTCAAGGGGCTTTTGCCCAAGATCTGGGTCGTTTGAGCTTGGAAGGTATCCGCTTGGACCCATCGACCCTATCACGTAGCGGGGCTTGTCCTTGAACTCATTGCATACTTCTCTTGCGAGCGCTGCCGCCTTTTTGTTAAATTCTATTGTCTTGTCGCCATAGCCGTACTCGTCGAGCTTGAACTTGTTTGATCCAAAAGTATTGGTCTCGACGCAGTCGGCTCCTGCCTTGAGGTAACTCCGGTGGATCTGCTTTATCCACTCCGGCCTTGACAATATGAGGCCGTCGTTAAATCCGTCCTTGCCGTCAGGAAAGTCTTCCGGCTTTGGGTTGAGGCGCTGGATCTCGGTTCCCATCGCGCCGTCGAAAAGCAGCACGCGCTTTTTTGCCGCCTCAAGAAAAGGCTCTCTGTTCAAGTACTGAAAATAGCCTGCAATCGAGTTTAAAACCTTTGGAAAAT
>JAJPDY010000043.1 GCA_023252395.1 Nitrososphaera sp.
TTGTCGATGACGAGCCTGACATCACACTGGTTATCAAGAGTGGGCTTGAAGGCTCGGGATACATCGTTGATGTCTTTAATGACCCCGAGCAGGCGCTGTCAAGTTTCAAGCCAGGCTATTATGACATGCTAGTACTTGACATAAGGATGCCCATGATGACTGGCTTTCAGCTGTACAGGGAAATCAGGAGAAAGGACGGCAAAGCCCGAGTCTGCTTCATGACCGCGTTTGACGTCCATAAGGAAGAGTTTGTAAAAATCTTTCCAAGCTACGATGTCAAGTCGTTTATCAAAAAGCCAGTCAAGGTTAAGGATTTGCTAAGGCTCATCCAGTACGAAATGGAACATAGATGATTTTAGAAAATCGTTAGAGATGTAAGATGCGCTTTATTGAAATAAGATCATACAAAACTAATCGTATGGATGTGTCGAGGCGGTGCCAGTGCAACGACTGTGAGTCGCACACACTTGCAGACTGCATTAACCAAAAATGCGAATGCTGTGATCTGGAAGATTCTTTCATGTTGCTGAGCAGGCGAGAAAACATGGACGTCTTGGCAGCCTGAAAAAAGGCACCAAGACCTCTTATAGCATAGAGTGCAAACAACTGCCAAGTCTGTACAGGCGCACTCCAGCAATGCAAATCGGGGGCGGATATCCGCCCTCTAATTCTAGGCGTTGCGGATGGCGATTGACTCTTCTCTGGGACCACTCTTTGTGACGTAGAGAACGTCAATTCCGTCGCCGCTTGCCGCGTCGCGCTGGATCGCAGACTTGATCGCCCTGACAGCCAGCTCTTTTGCCTTTTCTTCTGTCATGCCGGGCTTGAACTCTGCGTCAATGATACCAAGCGCCATTTCTGCGCCCGTTCCAACAGCTGCATAGTTGTCTGGCAGGACGGAGCCCAGTGGGTCAAGGGTATAGATCTCTGGTTTTTCGTTGATGCCGCCTACGATGACTTGGGTCAACAGCGGGAAGTACCTGCGCTCAAACATAATGACTGACATTAGCTTTGCGACAGAGTTTGGAGGCACGTTGCGCCTTGTCTCTAGCTTGCGGATCTTGGACAGCGCCTCTACCTGCCTTACAAGAACCTGCATGTCCGCAACCATGCCGGCGCATGCTGCGCCCACGTGGTCGGTGACTGAAAAAGTCTTCTTGATGTTCTTGTTCACGACAAAGTTGCCAAACGACACCCTCTTTTCTGCCGCCAGAATAACTCCATTATTGTACGATATGCCGACTACTGTAGCGCCAGGCATGAATTCAAACGCCATGCATTACATCGAGGCGCCAGTTAGATTTAGTCGTTTCTATTGTGAAAAAAGTTGCCATAAGAAAATATGGCTAGCGCTTTAGGACGTTGGTGTCGTGGATGCGGATTGCTTCTGCCACGAGCCTGTTCTGGAGCTCTAGCGCTTCCTTGCCTTCTGGGTGCTTTTCCTGCGCCACGGCTTCGGCAACGATGCTGATGACGTGCCTCATGAGGAATTCGTCTCCCCTTGAAGATTCTGCGCGGTAGGTGGGGTTAGCCTTGTTTACGAACACGATATTTTCTGTGGTGAAGCTGTAGCGCGAGTCAGTCTCGTCCTCATACGGGATGACTTTGTATCCGATCCTCTTTAGCGCAAACGTCTTTTTCAGTATCGGCTTGCGCACCTTTCTTGTCCTGATCACGGTGCCGTCTGCCTGCGTTTCGTCCACAATGTCGACTACTTCGCCCGGAACTTCAGGGGCTGCCCCTGCTTCATAAACGCCCGACTCTGTAGTGTGCTGCCGCGCATGGTCCGCCTTTGACATGCCCGAGCTTTCAGGAGCCATTGGCTTTATCTCGTCATAATCTTCAATCTGGCGGCCGGCATGAGAAGTCTTGTGTTCTGGCTTGTCCTCAACTTTTGGAGCAGCTCTTACGCGCTCCTTTACTTCGACCATTTCATAGCCCTGCACTTCCTCTTCCAGCTCTAGCGTGTCCACCATGGCCTGCCCGAGAACCTTGTCGATTTCGCGGTAGATCTTGGACTCCTCCCGCGTTATCAGGACGTCTTCGTACTCTGTCAGGCCCGGGATGACTGTGTCAATTACAAAGGTCTTCATCAGCTGGTTGAATTTCGTGTATTCGTCGTCCTCAATGATTGCAGACTTGTCTGCAAACCTCGTAGTCAGGCTATCGCACCTGACATGGCCAGTAACGCGGTTGAGTTTTGTGTCAAACCCAAAGTTGCTGCGCGTCACGATGTGGTTGCCAACCATGACTGCAATTCCCCGTTCTTCCTCTGCAAGCGGGCGCTTTGCGATAATTATTTCCCCGGATATTCTGCCGTTGTCAAGCGTGACAGCAATATGGTGCCCCTGTATGTCCGGCGCCCTCACTATCTGCGCGCCGTCAAAATTCCACTCTCTGAACTTGTCCGCGGTCTTGACGTACACTTCAAACATTGGAGTGCGAAGCACGGCAAGCTTGCGAATCTCCTTCATTATCTTGAACATGTCAATGGCAATCTTTGCTCCAGACATGACAAGCTCTGTGCCGTCGCGCTTGAGCGACGCTTCCTTTAGCTCGTCAAGCTTGGCGTTGCCGGTGTACAGCTTTTCAAGGACGTTAGTGTCAATGACTATAGACTTTGAAAAGCTGCCGCGCTTTGTCCTTATCTTCATGCTTTCAAAAGACGTGAGGAAAGAGAGCCTTCCGGTGCCGTACCTGCCTGTCCTGATCCTCTTTAATTTCGGCGAAATTGATTCGATCTTTTTGTGGGGTGATCCTAAAAGCAGGAACTTGTCCATGCCATACTGGTCCATTCCAGCGTCGTCTTCGATGGCTATTGAGCCGTTCTGGAGGACGGTGACCAGCACCCTTGTGGCGTCTTCGTCAAACGCATTCTCTACCAGCTCTTTGACGATCTCTGTTGGCGAGACCCATGTTTTAGTGGCAAACTCTTTGAAAAACGATGGATGAACCTTGAGTTCAGTAGGCATTATCTCTCAAATGCTGTTATTTCCCTACCTTTATTTAATACTTGTTGGACAAAAGTTGACAAAGTTATCAAGTGCACTTGCCGCCGCAAGCTAGATATTGTTTTTCATTGCCAAATCTTGCATGCAGAAATGCTCCTGCGGCAAGGACGTCAGGACGTTTGAAGCCTGCACCCCGACTGGATGCAACACGTTTGTCGTGTGTACAGGGTGCTTCAAGAATATTGACGAATGCACTTGCAGCCCTACATAGGCTTGTAACGCAAAATTGCGCCAATCCTGCCAAGACTCGCCAATTGAACCCCTTCTTCCGTGCTTCCCGAAATCACTTCCAGCTTGCTTCCAGTCATTGTTGTCAATTCTTCCAGATAATCCACGATGTCCTGTTCCGTGACTTCAAAGTCGGTGGCCTTGCATGATGGACACGGCTTTGCCATGTATTCCTGCTTTGTAGAAATGATCTCCGATCTTGCAACTATTTTTTCCTGCACGTTTCTGCACATCTTGCACTTGAATGACAGTTTCACGTATGAAATGTCGTCCGTGACTATCACCATGTCTGCCATGCCCTTTTGCGCAGCCGCAACCACGTCATGGATGCC
Source organism: Nitrososphaera sp. (assembly GCA_023252395.1). Classification (GTDB taxonomy): domain Archaea; phylum Thermoproteota; class Nitrososphaeria; order Nitrososphaerales; family Nitrososphaeraceae; genus Nitrososphaera. The sequence continues at coordinate 3,572 of JAJPDY010000043.1, forward strand.
GTATATCCCAAGTCCCTTGCCGGAGTGCACTTCTCCCATGAACTTGTTTAGCATCTGCTTCTCTTCCATCAGGCGGTATTCCTGCAGTATTCCGCCTTTCTGGGCCTTGTCCAGAATTTCTCGCACGCCCTCTTCCCCGGAATACGAAGTGTCCAGAGTAGCTATCACGCCTTTCTGGAGCCTGTAATCAAGGTACTCTTCACGCATGAATGTTTCCTTGGTTGGGCCGGGGCCTCCAACGATTATCCCCTTGACGTTGTATTCATCGATAAAGACCTGCTTTGCATGATCCGCAATACGATGGTAGAATTCGTTCAGCTCATTTTCCCTCAGGCGCTCAAATCTTCTCGCAGACTGACCTCCCTGCCTGTGCTTGCCCGCAACACCCGAAGTCAGCGAGTCAATAGTGCGGGCTTGGTTGCCTGTGAGTATCCCTATCCCGGCCTCTTGCGTGTCTATTGACAAAATACCAATAATCTTGTCGTCCTTTAGCATGTCCCTCAGGTGGTCTGTCCAGAAATGGTCGTCGCACCGGTAAAGGCTGATCTGAACCGGCTTTGGCGGGTCAACTGGATAGATCTCTATTTTCTCTTTGCCAATCCCCTTTTCGTTTGGGATCGCGCCGCAGAATATTACAAGCCCATTTTCAGGAGTTTTCTTGATTTTCTTCAGGTACTCCATAGTGGTGCTCAGGGCATCCTCCACGTGGCTCCTTGTCAGGTCTGACTTTATGTTTGAAGCCGTTCCTGCTTCGTTCCGGAGCTGGGAGATGACGTCAAAAAGCGGGCGCTTTGGCGGGACGTAAACCGTGACAAGCTCTGTGCCATGGCCGGATATACTTGACAGTTCGTTTATCATCTTTGTCAGCTTGTACCGCTTGACCGAGTCCCATTTGCTGCCACCGTCGTTGACCATTAGGTTATAACATAAAAAATTCGCTCGCACATAATATAAGGATATCAAATTCTCGCATCCGCAAGCCTATAAGTATCGGAAGCGGGGAAAATCCATGGATGCTGCCAAGGCTCGAGTACATAAGGCAGGCCAGAATCAGGCTTGGGATAACGCAGAGAAAGCTGGCCTCGCTTACCGGCATCAGCACGTCCATGATAAACCAGATCGAGTCTGGCAGGTGCAAGCCAAGCTACGAAACTGCAAGGAAGATCTTTGAGATCCTCGGCTCGCTTGAGGGCAAGACTTCGATGAAGGCAGGAGACATCTGCAGCCGCCACCCGATATCTGTGCAAAAGGACGAGAAACTCCACAATGCAATAGACATCATGAGGAAAAATTCAATCAGCCAGATGCCGGTCTTTGATTCTTCGAGAGTCGTCGGCATACTGACAGAAGACGGCCTTGCCAAGGTCATGGTGGAAAAGGACGACAGGGATCTCAGGAACACGCAGGTCGCGCAGGTGATGGAGCCCCCGCCTCCGATAGTGGATGTCTCGACTCCTGCAAAGGCATTGATACCACTCGTGAGGTTTGCAAAGTGCATACTCGTAAGCGAGAAGGGAACAGTCATTGGAATAGTGACTATAACTGACACGCTGAAACTGGTAGAATGACTATTCTTTCAGTTTTTCAAGGCCGACGCAACAGTCCGCGCACTTTATGCACTCATTGCAGAGACTCACCTCGCTTCCCGGTGGAAGCGTCGTGCCGCATAAGGCGCATTCTTTTCTTGCCTGCAGTTGTGCCAAGCCATTCTAATATGGCGACTACACTATTTGAATTCTTCCATATCACCTGAAGGAATAATAGGCGCAAACACCAAATCCGTGAAAGAAATGACATCCAGCAGCACCACTCTTTCAGCAAGGATGGTATTTTCAAGCAAGGCCCATATAGCGCTCGCTGTCGCAGTTGCGGCAGCATTCTGGGTCATTTTCAACTACTTTGACGGCCTGCTGCTGTTTTCTCCAGAAATTGATTTTTACACCCCCATACCTTCTAACGCGCTCCCCGGCTTTGTCCTCTCAAACATCACGGCGCCGCTTGTGGGAATCGTGGTCAGCATGAACATATACATCATCAGAAACTTTCGTTCATTAAAAATGGGCAAGTCGTTCTTTTCCGGCTCTATCCTGAGCACGGCTTCAAGCATGTGCGTAGGCTGCTCTTCGATTGGAGTCTTTCTTGCAACCGCGTTTGGAACCGCAGGAGTCGCCACGTCTTCGTTCATGTCCAACTACCAGATCCCCTTTCGCTTGCTTGCCATTGGGCTCCTTGCGTGGGCGTACTATTCTGCACACCGCAGGATTGCAAAATCATGCGCTATCAGTAAGCCCTAAAAGATCACGCCTGTGCAGGTAGGCGCTTGCCTTTTCTGTCACGACGATGTTGCCGGAATTGTCTACCTGCATCCAGTGGTTGTGCTTCAAGAAAGACACCCACATTTTGACAAGCTCGATATCCCCGTTGAACTTGGATGCGATTTCAGGGATTGTCTCTCCGCGGACCAGAGATTCTAGAATGTATGCGGCTGCGTCAAGGCCGCGTAACATCCGGGGCTCCTTGCGAGCAACAGACGTTATCATGCATCTCTTGTGCAATTTACGCTATATAGGCGAAGCTGAACTACGTTAACTAACATGGTTAATTTACTGCTTGCTCGAATTTTTCTAAGGAAAATCATACTCGAAGGTAATTTTTGTTACAATGATCCCATCTTTGAGACGCGTGTACTTATATCCAAAAGGAAATAGTACACAACCTGATGTCGCGGTCCCGTACCAAGCTAATCATAATACTTGCTTCAGTTGTTGTGGTTGGGTTGGTAGTCGCGTTTGCAATAACTTCCTCGCTGTCACTTCCCCAGATTTCAGATAGCGGTATCGGAAGTTATTCCTGCCAGCCAGTCGACATTAACAGAGTCAATGCAGGCTTTTCCGTAAAGCAGCCCGCAACACAATCAATGCCTCCAGGGTATGCGCTGCAAATAGCGCAAGACCAGCAGGGCAGGATCGTATTGTACTATGATGACAATAGCTTGACTTGCCCCTTGCCACTTGATAAAATAACCCAATCAATAGAAAATGGGACGATAGTTGTTGGAATAGATAAAGCGTCTAGCTCGGGTTACGCAGATTCTGGAGCATTTCAAGAGGGAGAGCTGCAGTATTTCAAATCAAAAGATGCGAACGCAGCCAATGCGCAAGCTATCGATGTTGATGGATACAAGGGCATAGGAGCAAGCCACGTGCCCAGCCAGCAAACGTCAGTGCTGTTCTTTTATCACGAGACGGACCAGACGATATACGGCATTTACGGCAACCTGACAATGGACGAGCTGACCAATATCGCAAAGACCATACCGCACAGCTAGCCCTATCTAAATTCCTCTTCAAGCGTCTTTCGCTTCTTGCTCAGCTGGAAGAGGCTGTCGGTGCGCTTGAGGGCGTCTTCTCTTGAGCGCTTGAAGACCATAGACTGGAGCAGCATGTGGTTTTCAGGTATCACCATTCCTGTCTGGTCATCGGAATATCCTATCTTGACCGTGTCGTCCTGCACGCGCAGGATGTCCTGGTGGATGTGCACCATGTTGGTGTCGCCGTGGGCAAACCCGAGCTCTAGTGCCTTTTTCCTGACGTCGCCCGTGCCCTTGGCGGAACTGATTATTGCAACTCCAAACTCATTTCTGTAGCATTCCAGTATTTCGTCTCTGCTTGGGGCCTTGCCGCTGAACCGGATAAACATCTGGTGCAGGTGCATCATCCTTGACGGGACCTTGAACGCGTCCACGTATAGATTTGCATTGGGGATAAAGTCCTTGACGTCGTCTTGGTGATGAGGGTTCCTGTCCCACTCTATAGAGTCCTTTACCGCCTTTGTGTCTTCAAGGTCAGCCCACCTCCGGATAAGCTCGACGTCGTAGCGCCTGATGCGCTCTCCAAACTTTTCTATTAATGGCTGCATCACCCTTCCCATGCCAGAGACGTTGCAGCTTCCCTGTATGACATAGGTCCTGCCTGCAGCCTTTGAATAATTTACGCGTGAATTGTGAATCATGTCTGCCACTGCGCGCTCGCCGTGCCTGTCCTCTCCGCCCTGAAATATCGCCGGCTTGCCCATTGGCTCGTACAGGCTTTTCTTGTTGTCGTACCCGCCGCCTTCCTTTGCTGCGTCTATCACGACGTCGCTTGCCTTGACTGCGTCCGGCACACTGCCTGACACATTGTAGCCTTTTTCCTTGAACGCACCTAGCATTTCCTGCGGCACGTAGACGCTAAGGCGGTTGTCAAGTGCTTCTTTGACCTTGTCGTCTATGGTGTATTTTGCAACTCCGACCAGCTGTATTTCCTTGTCAACAGATAGCGCGCTTGCGAGACGTCTCCCTATGTTTCCGTATCCGTTTATGAAGACTCTGACCAAAACCAATCACCCGAGATATGTGAGCAAGCAGCAAATATCTTCCATGCATTAAATACGT
>JAJPDY010000044.1 GCA_023252395.1 Nitrososphaera sp.
TTAACGAACCATTAAATCAGGGCTGCAAAATTTCACAACAAGCCAGATGTCTGTCATTTGTATGTCGCACAAGGAAGACGCCGACGGGATATGCTCCGCGGCTATCATAAAGGCAGCGTTTGACGCGTCGTCAGTAGTGCTTGTCGATTACGCCAACATTATCAACAAGCTCGAAAAAGTCGTCGCGTCTGACAAGATTGAAAAACTGTTCGTGTGCGACCTTGGCCTGTCAAAAAAGAATGAGCACAAATTTGTCGAGTTGCTAGAGAAGGCAGTGTCTGCAGGCGCCACCGTGACGTATATCGATCATCACGACATCAGCAAAGAAATTCTGCAGGCGCTCAAAAAAGCAGGAGTCAAGCTTGTCCATACAGTGGACGAATGCACGAGCGTTCAGGCATTCAACAAGTACAAGAAAAAGCTGCCAAGTCACGCCGCATTTTTCGCGGCAATGGGGGCACTCACGGACTATATGGAAACCCGGCCGATAGCGTCCGGCATAGTCCCGCGGTTTGATAGGCAGTTTCTGATGCTTGAATCGACTACCCTATCATACATGATATCTGCCAGCCAGCATAACGAAGAATTTCTGATAAAAATAGTCGACACGCTTGCCAAGATGAAGTACCCACATGACATCCCTGACGGCTTTGAGATAGCCGAGAAATACGCCAAAAAGGTGGCAAACGCAGTCGAGTCAATCCGCGAGTCAATTGTCAAGATGGACAACATTGCACACGCGCCAAGCACTGTCGAGCTGTCGTCTAGCATGGTGGTCAACTTTGTCCTTGGCTCTTCGGGCAAGCCGGCGGCGATGGTCTACAAACTAAAGGAAGACATCAAGTCCTACGTAGTCTCGATACGGGGCTCGGCAGACTGCAAGGTCCACCTCGGCAGGATTGTAAACGAAGTTGCTTCTGCGCTTGGAGGAAGCGGCGGAGGTCACGACAGGGCGTGTGGCGCAGTTATACCAAAGGACAAGTTGCAGGAATTCATCAAGATTTTGGATAGCAGGATAGGCTAGATTTCTGCTATAAATTCAACTTCTACCGCGCTGTCAAGAGGCAGGCTGCTTACCCCGACTGCCGCCCTTGCGTGCTTGCCGGTTTCGCCAAACACCTGCACTAGCAGGTCGGATGCGCCGTTTACCACCTTTGGTTGCTCTATGAATGACGGGTCGCAGTTGACAAACCCTGTGACTTTGACAAAGCGCTTTATCCTGTCCAGGCTGCCAAGCGCCACCTTTAGCTGTGCAAGCGCGTTTACCGTGCAGAGCCTGGCTGCCTGCTGGCCCGCCTCTACTGGCAGGTCCCTGCCAACCTTGCCCTTGAACTTTACCTGTCCGCCTTCTGTCGGGATCTGGCCAGCCACAAAGGCAAGGTTGCCGGATATCACTACGGGTACATATGACCCAGCCGGGGCAGGGGGAACCGGGAGCGTTATACCAAGGGAAGCAAGCTTTTCCTCTATCATTAGTCATCCAGAGACAGGCAGGCGTTATTTATTTGTCGAAGATGCAGGCATACAGGCCAGCATTAGAATGCGAATATTTTTAAGGGCATTCATTATTGAAAATAATGCGTACATGGGCGAAGGACCTGAAGGCGGATACGGCAACAGCCCTCACATGAGGACAGTTGCGTGGTCGATACTTGTCATGGGGATATCCCTTGCAATAGTGATAGTTCTCTGGGCGTGGTTTGGATGGATCGGGCCGGGCTTTTCAAACGAAGTATTGAGGCAGCAACAGCATGACCTGAGGGCACAGTACGGGTTTGAACCACTTCCAGTATTGGACGAAAGTCAAGCGCAGACCCCACCGTCGCTAAGGGGCAAGTAGTCAGAGCAAGTCCTCGTCTATAGTTTCTATCTTGTCGACATACTGGCTGCAGTCGCAGCCAGGTATCAGGCACCTGCCGACGCGCAATATGGAATTCATGCCGCCCTTGTTGAATTCATGAATCTGATGCGGGTGGCGGCACTTTAAGCAGTTCATCGCTTTGCAATGACATTTGCGTTGCTGTTAATAAAACGTGCGGCTAAAAACAAAAGATTATAGAGGAATCAGTTTACACGCAGATACGTTCATGCAGGGTGACTACGTGAAAAACTACAGGAGCAGGACTGAAAAGTCAAGGCGCCTGTATTCTCGCGCTGCCAAGGTTTTCCCCGGTGGCATCAGCCACAACATACGCTATTTTGAGCCTTACCCGTTTTTCGTCAACGCCGCAAAGGGCAAGCAACTGCATGACGTTGACAACAACAAATACGTTGATTACTGGATGGGTCACTGGGCCCTAATTCTCGGGCATTCGCCAAAGCCGGTTGCAGACGCGCTTGCAGAGCAGGTGCGAAACGGCACGCTCTATGGCACGGTCAACGACACGAGCGTCGAGCTTGCCGAGACCATCCAAAAATTGATGCCAAGAGCAGAGATGATGCGCTTTAGCACTACAGGCTCCGAAGCCACGATGTATGCTGTCAGGCTCGCAAGGGCAAAGACTGGCAGGCGAGTCATCGCAAAGGCGATAGGCGGCTGGCATGGCTTTAACACCACTCTCATGCAGACTGTGAACTACCCGTTTGAATCAGAAGAAGGCCCGGGGCTCGTACAGGACGAGGGCCAGTACGTCGAGTCGATACCATTCAACAACCTTGACGCTTCGCTCAAGGTTCTAGAAACGATAAAGGACGATCTAGCATGCGTCATCATAGAGCCTGTGCTCGGTGGCGCGGGATGCATCCCTCCTGCAGACGGCTACCTGCAAGGGTTGCAGGAATTTGCAAAAAAGAACGGCAGCTTGTTTATTCTAGACGAGATAGTCACCGGCTTTAGGCTGTCGCTCCACGGCGCGGCAAGCATCTACAAGCTAGAGCCTGATTTGTTTACGCTAGGCAAGATTGCCGGCGGGGGCATGCCGATAGGGATCGTGTGCGGTGACAAGGATGTAATGTCGCTTGCCGATCCTGTTTCGATAAAGGAAAAAGAAGCGCGGTGCGCGATAGGCGGCGGGACGTTTTCTGCAAACCCTGTGACAATGGCAGCAGGTTTAGCTACTCTGAACTTTTTAAAGAAAAACAAGCAGGTGTACAGCAAGATAGACAGGCTGGGGAGCATGGCAAGGAAGGGAATTGCAAAGATATTTGCCGAAGAAGACATCCCGTGCCAAGTGACAGGACTGAACTCTATCTTTTTGACCCATTTTGGAGTCGATGCAGTCAAAGATGCAAGCGACGTTGCAAATTCAAACAAAAAGATCCTGACAAAATACCACCTTGCGCTGATGGCGGATCACGGCATATTCTTCCTGCCAACAAAGATGGGGGCATTCTCGTACGCCCATGATGAAAGCGACGTAAAGAAATTGCTGGCGGCGACTGAAAAGATTGCACAGTCTGGTATCTTAAAGTAGGCTTTTCAAGAGCATGTTTTTCGGCGGCTTTGCAAACCAAGCTGCTCTGTCATAGTCTTCTTTGAATAAACTAACGGTACTGTCAAACATGATAAAGTTGGCTCGCAGCTCTTCCCTGCCACTTTTGAGAACCATCCGCGCTATGCCCTTGATGCTGCCGACACTTGCAGACACGCCTATTGAATGAAGATGCTGGTTGAGCGTGTTCTTGTAATCCGCGCCCTTGCTGACAAGTACCATGGGCAGGACCCACTGGCCACCAGATTTTTGCAGCAGTATCTTGTTGCCATCTTTTATCACGGCTACTGCAGCCTTGAACACAAACTGACCGGCAGACATTTTCTTGAACTGTGACATTTGCTCTGGCGTTACGCGCACTATTTTTCTGCCTGATGAGATCTTGCTCCTTGATATCTTTCGATAATTTCCACGCGTGTAAATGAGCGGGAATTTCTTTTCGTCAAACTTTGCGCTGATTGCTTCGCCCACTACCATGATGTGGTCGCCCATTTTCTGGATTGCCGTGACTTTGCACTCGGCGGCCAGCGCGCATTCCTTTACCATCGGCACATCGATCTTTTTTGCCTTGTATGTTGCAAAGGTGCCCGGTATTGCCAGCTTTTCTATTTCTGTACCAGAGTATCCACCTGCGATGTTGACAAGCTCTGCCTGGTCGTCTGACGCAATGTTGACTCCAAAAACCTTGGTTTCTTCAATATTCCAGTACGTCGGTGACTCGTGGATAAAAATAGCAATCAGCATCGGCTCATAAGAGACTTGCATCGTCCATTCTGCAGCCATCACGTTTGGCCCGTGCTTGCCCTTTGTGGTGACAAGGCCGACAGTGGTTGCGAAATACCGGTGGACATTGTCCATGATGTCAGGCATCAAGAGCATTTTGAAAATACTTCTTAATCAACTGTAGCTATCAATCTCTAGCTCGGCTAATATCCAATTTCGTGCCGGCAAGTGCATGAATGCCGTTGTAGTCGCTGGCCTGGTGATCAGCCTCGTGGCGTCTTTTCTCATAGGCTACGGCAGGATATTTCGGACCAAGGGCACCATCCACGAAGAATCAAAAACGTCAGGCCACTACAACATAAAGGAAGCGCACCACCGGCTTGTCGAAACAAGGATGGCTCAGGCAGGTGCAGTGCTCCTTGTCGCAGGGTTTGCGATGCAGCTGGTTGGAAATATCTTCTTTGAATCATAGATGTTGAATCTGCCAAGCTATATTCTTCGGTTATGATAAGAAAGACTTGATGTCAGTTAGCTGCATCATTTTGATTTCTTATTCGCCGCGCTTTTCAACTACAGAGCTGAAGATCTGGTCCGGCTCAATTACCGATATGCCTGTCTGCACCCCGATTATCTCGACAAGCACCACCCAGTCAGGATCTTCCAAGTCGACTTTGCTGCCAATCCCGCCTGCAATCGCGTTTATCACGTCTATTGAAGCGAACGGGCTGTGCCTTTTCTCTACCGTTATTCGAAATGTGTCGTCGCTTCCAATCTTTGCTGCAAGCTCTTTTGTTGCTCCCTTTATGGAATCAATGTCCGTGGGAACTACTGCTTCTATCGGAAGCACGCGAAGGACGTGGCGCACCTGCCACGGCTCTGAAGCCACAAGCTCTTTCAGTTTGTCAACAACAAGAAACGGGTCAAGGGCAGTCTGGGCGACAATGATGCCCTTTATCTCTGTTATTTCAGATTCGGAATCCTGATCGCCAAACATTTCAAGCAAGTCCATTATTTCGTCCTGCGCCTCTTCTTCCCTGAATCTGGAAGAAGAAATAATCAGGTTAAACCTCTGCAATTCGCCTGAGCACCTCGCCTGACTTTATCGCGCCTTCCCTCAATATCTTGGGTTCTGCGCCTGTCATATCAACTATGGTGGATTCAACCCCTCCTACATGGCCGCCGTCGAGCAGCGCGTCAAAGCCATCAAGCCCCGAGTCAAGAACTTCCTGCGCGCTCTTGCTTGATTTTCCTCCAGAGATGTTTGCGCTGGTGCCAACCAGGTACTTGCACTGCTGCAAAAGTGACAAGATGCATCTGTTGGCCGGGACGCGAACTGCTAGGCTGTTGCTGCCTGCAGTGACACTACGCGATATTTTTTTGTCAACAAGCGGAGCCACGATGGTGAGTGCGCCGGGCCAATACCTTTCTGCAAGCATCCTGCCTGCCCTGCCAAGCGACACGATTTTTTCAGCGTCTTGCATGCTGTATGCAAGGACTGGCAGCGGCTTTTTCTCGTCCCTTCCCTTTATTTTGAAAATACGCTGTACTGCAGAATCGTTGCGCGGGTCGCAGCCGATGCCGTAGATGGTGTCTGTGGGAAAAACAACCACTCCGCCACTCTTTATGATCGACGCACATTCAGATATTCCGTTTGTGCAGCCAAGCACTTTGTATGTTGGCATTTTACCCGATCCTTACTATTGCCGCGACATCTTTAGTGGCGGCCTTTTTCAGTTCATCGCGGACAGCCCTTGCGACGTGCTCTGGCGCGGTGAGGCTTGAAAAGTCCATGAGCTTGACCCCGTCGAGTATGTGCACCTGCGGAGCAAGGTCATTCCCGCCTGCCTTGTGCTCATCTAGCATCATGCTGACCTTGTCTGCAACTTCGTCCGGCGAGCCGTTGAAAATTGCGGCGTTGTCGACTGAAAGCCTGACCCTGCCGTACTTGTCAAGCACAAGCACCGGCTGCTTTTTTGATTTCAGGAAGAGCTTTTTCTTGCTCATCTCGCAGGCAAAGATGTGGTAGTTCTTCATGTCAAATATCCGCTGCACGCCCTCGTTGATCCCAAACAGCTCGCATGCAAGCACGTGAGCCTCCTCTTGGTTTATCTCCTGCGCGTTTGTAGTCCCGATGTCAAGTGACACGTTGCCCATGGCGGTGACTCGGAGGACAGAGCGCTCGCTGACGTACTCTGACTGTATCGTTATTGACTCTGGCAGCGCGCCTCGCTCAAGGGCTGTTTTTTTGACCTGGTCTGCAAGCGCGGTAATGTCTTCTGGCATCGGGTTGCTCACTGTCTTTTCTGCCTCTTCGTGTATCATGGCAGCCGCGACTCCAATCGACGAAATCACTTCTGCGTGCTCTGCAATCTTGTGCTGCAGCTGCAGTTTCTGCGCGACGTATGGGACGAGCACCGACGCGCCGCCTCCGCCACCTATAAACACAATCCTCTCCTTTCTCAATTTGTATTCCTTTATCATTGGCTCGACTATGTCTAGCACCTTTTTTGCAGAAGCGTCAAGGATCATTTCAGCTGCCTGTTCTGTCGTCACTCCAAGCCTGCTGCCAAGTATTGACAGAGCCATTCTGGCAGAAGCCTGGTTTGCCCTTGCATAGTCGCCTTCAGGTACTAGCCCTAGCGCGTTCGCAGCGCACGTGTTTGTTATCGCAAAGCGCTTGCCGGCCGACTCGATTGCGACATAGTCAATTGGGTCGCCTTCCTTTGGGCTGAACGTGATTATCTGGCCGCCCTCCAGCTCTTCCGGCAGTGCAAAGCAAGAGTATGGAAGGCCGGCAATGTGCGCGGATCTTGGTCCAACGTCGGTTATCTTTCTCCCAGACCAGCGGACAAGCGAGCCCCCTGCGACTCCGGCAACCCTGACGTCAAGCGACCTTATGCAAGTCGGGTGCTGCATTATAGTGACATAGCGCACCTCTGGCCTGCCGTCCTTTATGACGCAGACGTTGGTTGAAGTGCCGCCTACTTCGATAAACACCCCGTCTATGACGCGCAAATGCAAAAGTGCTCCTGCGACGCTTGCCGCCGGACCTGACAATACCGTGATTATCGGCTTGCTCTGGAATGTGCCCATGTCAGTCACGCCGCCGTCACCCTTCATTATCAATACTGGTGCTGTAATGCCTTCATTTCGCACCGCAGATTCTACAAACCTTGCAGTCTCTGTAGCCTTTGGAAGGATGCCGGCGTTTATTGCAGCAGTAAGCGTCCTTATTTCTAATCCGTAAATGCCTGTCAGCTCGTGCCCCGCGGTGGAAGGTATGTCTGACTTGCTCATGACAAACTGCTCGTTGCTTGGGTCGTCTACCCCGTACGCCTCGCTTATCACAATGACTTTGGCTCCTTCTGCCTTGAGCTCGGCTATTGTTTCTTCGACTTGCTTGTCGTCAAGGTACTTTGAAGTATCTAAAAACCTGTAGCAGGTGTGCAGGAACTTGTTTGGCGCAAGTTCAACGTCTTTGACGTTTGTGCGCTTTACCACGTTTGACTTTTCAAGCCCCACTCCCATTCCAACTATCCCGACCTTGGCAGTGTCGCCTTCAAGCAGCGCGTTGACCGCCTGCGTGGTGCTGTGAGAGATTAACTCAATTTCGGAATTCTGGATATCGTGTTTTTGCATGAGGGACTTTAGCGCCTGCACGATGCCTGTAGACACGCCCTCGCTTGAAGAATGTGTTGTAGGGACTGTTACCTTGCCAATTATCCTGCCCTGCAGCATGTCAATGGCGACAGCCTTGGTGAACGTCCCGCCTACGTCTATTCCAACTCTGATTCTTCTTTGCATTTGCCAAAACCGTTAGGCA
>JAJPDY010000045.1 GCA_023252395.1 Nitrososphaera sp.
GGTACGCTTCAGGGCAGAAACGCTGTCAAATTTGTGAGATATTCATAAAATGGGACGGCCTCTGGTGCCCATGTTGTGGTTACCGCTTGCGAACAAAGCCAAGGAACCTGAAGTACAAGGCGAAGCTGAGAGCAAGGACAAAGAAGCAAGAGCTCAAAGTAGCCAAGCCAATCACGGTTCGCGTAAGATAAGCCAAATGGATAATGAGCCTGACGCTCTGGTAAGCAAGATCGTCAGCCAAAGCACTGGACGAGATTTTTTTCTCAAAAGCATCTTTTTTCAAAACGGCTGTTTTATTATAATATCAGAAGGCGAACAGTGGCGAATTGGCGGCGTTTCTGCCGCGATCAGCACTTCAAACAAGGTCAACACTGCCAAGGTCATACCGAGCAAATACGATTCAATATTTATCAACACCATCGCAGAAAAGGTATCGTCCATGATAAACGGGATATGCCTGATTTCATTCTATAGCAAGGCCCAGCTCCAGCTGGAGGACATGAAAGCAATTATGGGAGAGGTAATGAACACCATAGGTAGCAGGAAGCATGAAGAGCAATAACCAGGATTTTCGCAGTTTTCTGTCTCTGCTCGAAGCCGAGCAAGAGCTAGTACGTGCAAGAAAGGACGTGGGCGCTGAATACGAGCTTGCAGGAGTCGCGGCAAAACTGGACGGCAAGCAGGCAGTATTGTTTGAGAAGGTGCGCGGAAGCAGGCTTGCGGTAGCCTGCAACGTATGCGGTACGCCAAGGAGGTTCTACCTTGCAATAGCAGGCAAAAAGGCGGCGCAGACAAGCAATGTAAAGAAGGCAATTCACGCCAGAATCACAGAGGCACTAGGCAAGCTGTCAGAGCCTGCCATGGCGCAAGGCGCGGCGCCATTTGAAAAGAATTTGTCAAAGAGCCTGCTCGACTTGCCGGTAGTCACGCACTTTGAAAAAGACGCAGGTCCGTTTATCACGTCATCGATTGTTTTTGCAAAGGATCAGGAGAAGGGCAACCAGAACTCGTCGACCCACAGGCTGCTCAGGCTTGACGAGCGGCACATGGCTATACGCATGGTTGAAGGCAGACACCTCCACAAGTGCTTCACGTATGCCCGCGACCACGGAGAAGACCTGAAAGTCGCGATAACAATAGGCGTGCACCCGGCAGTCAGCATCGCTGCTGCTTACCAGGCAGCATATGGAGTTGACGAAATGCAGATAGCAAACACGCTCCTTGACGGCGGGCTTTCGCTCTCAAAGGCAAGCTATTCCCAATTGAATGTCCCAAGCCATGCAGAGATAGTGCTTGAAGGCAGGATACTCAAGGACAGGAATCAGGAGGAGTGGATGGTCGAGATGCTCAGGACCTACGATTTCAAGCGCAAGCAGCCAGTGTTTGAGCTGGAAAAGATAAGGTTCCGCGACAATGCAATCTACCACGATATTTTGCCGGGCTATGCAGAGCACCGCCTGCTGATGGGTATTCCTGTTGAGGCAAAGATGTACGACTATATCAAAAATGTCGTGCCGACAACCCAGGCCGTGCACCTGACAGATGGGGGCTCTAACTGGCTTGCAGCAGTCATTCAGATAAAGAAGCGGCTGGAAGGCGAGCCCAAGAACGCCCTCTTGGCAGCGTTTGCAGCTCATCCGTCGCTCAAGATGGCGACTGTGGTGGACGACGACATTGACCCTGCAGACCCTGTGGCTGTAGAATACGCGGTGACGACCCGGTGCCAGGCCGACAAAGGCTTTATGGTAATACCAAACGCCAAGGGCTCAAGCCTGGACCCGTCAAGTGACCAGGCAAATCTGCTAACCACCAAAGTGGGCATCGACGCGACAGCGACTCTCCTGAAGGCAAAAGAGAGGTTTGAGATAGCGAGGATTCCGGGCGAAGAAAAAATAAAGCTTGGCGACTACCTGTAAACTGGACAAGAGATTAAATAGCCTTCAATAGTAAAGGGAAGAGTCCATGAAGCCTAACAATTATGCTATGAAAGACTGGCATCTTGAACACGTTGAAAAAGTCATTATCCGTTTTGTCAAGGGCATATCCCCTGACGCTTCTTCTTTTGAAAAACGAAATTACAAAAAATACAGCACAGTTTCAAGCTGTGCAAAGCAGATCGAATATGACATCAAGCACGGAGTCACGATGGACGAAGTGCTCAACGTCGTCAGAAAGATAAGGCACGACAAGCAGTTCAAGGAACTCCAAAAGATTCCAGACGCACTCTCGCGGCTGGACGAGATTGAAAGGCAGATCTCGGCTCCAAAAAAAGTGGCGACTACGTGGTACTAGATGTCAGAGTTCCGCTTTACTGACGGCAACCTGATTGTCCTTTATGCAGTGCACAAGGGCAAGTCAGCAGACGGCAGGCTTCCTGATTATATCCTAGAGCGCGTCAAAGTCGGCCTTGAGACTCACGACATGGTCATGCGCTCAAAGGCAGACAGGCACAAGACTATGGTCATGATTGTCGGCGAGCAGGGGCCGGCAGAAAAAGTAAAAGACGCGCTCGTGCAGGGTGGCGTGAAACCTGAAATTATCGCAATCGACACCGACTCGCAGAACATGGGGCAGACTATTGACAGGGTTTACGGCATGATAAAGAACAAGCCAAACCCGCCTTTCATTTACTTTATCGGCTCGGTGTGGCTGCACGACATTTTCAATTCAACTGTTCTTTCAAAGATGAAGGGATTCAGGGTGCAGTTCTACGGCGCACTGGATCACCGGCCCGTTGACGAGGTAGAGCGCGAAAAGGCGCTTGACGTGCCAAAGAAGGGTGTGGAATACTACAAGCAGCAGGCCAAGAACAAGGCAGTCGACATGGTGCTCAACTTTATCTTCCCGGACTAAGATTTTAATACCCTTCCCATGTTCGGCTAGTAATAGTGCGGTCATCGTCCAGTTTGGTCTAGGACACTGGCCTTCCATGCATGAGCGAAGATAGCCCGTAACCCGGGTTCAAATCCCGGTGACCGCACCTTTCTCTTTATGGCAGCGTGGCAGTAAAGTCCTTGGTTTCCTGCGTGGTTCCCGACTCGATGCTGGCGGTGCCGGTGGCGCTCCACTTTATGTCAGAGGTGTTGTTCAGGATCTTGTTGAATATGGCAGCTTTTGCGTCAGAGTAGTCTATCTTGACCCCCGTATCCTTTATCGGCACGTGGGTGCCAGAAAAGAGCGCGGGCCTGCCGTTTAGCGGGACGTCTTCATACGAGATAGTATAATGGCCGAGGTCAACTCCGTCTGCAAACAGCTCATAGTCTACTTGTGAAGTCGTCAGCGTAATGTCGTTTGTATTGGTGACATTAAATGTCAGTTGCAAGTTGAGCGATTGCTCGCCTTGGCTCCCGGATGTTCGCTCGACTTTGCCAAGCTCGATACTTATCTTGTCCAGATCAATCGGGGTTCGGATGATAAGCGGGTAGAAAATGATGGTAAGAGCGACTGCAGCAATTGCGGCGATAAGCGCGGCTCTTCTCGGACCTATAATCAAGCTCAGGCTAGCTGAATCGGCGAGCTGATTAAAACCTTTCTGGGGGTGCAGCATCGATAATATACCGCGGAAAATGTGAAAATAGTGATGGCTGTTGCAGACGGCCTTGTCACGTGGGTGCACCTGATATGCGCCTCGATATGGGTTGGAGGCTCGATCTTTATCGGAGTCGTGCTGGTGCCTGTCCTCAAGTCCTACACAAAGTCGCTTGAAGAGCTGGTCACGCTCATGGTCAAGGTAGGCAGGCGATTTAACAAGATAACCGTGCCTGCCTTTGCAATCCTGATAGCAACAGGCATCTATAACTCTCGCGGGTTCATCGCAGACCCCAGCGCGCTCTTGAACACCACTTATGGCACGATACTTTTGATAAAGATAATCCTTGTCGTTGCCACTGTCATCACTTATGTCATCCATGTCAGGCTGCTAAACGCCAACATGGAGCGCAAAATAATGTCAGGGCAGGGAGGCAACGTCTACGTCCAGTCGATAAGGACAAAAATAATCATCCTTGGCGAGGTAATAGTTGTCCTATCAATTGCGATACTTTTGCTGGCTGCGCTTCTTGACAGCGGCGGGTTCTAATTTTCTATCGTGACTATGTGGCTGTTGCCCTGCTGCTCTATTCCGTATTTGCAGCCGGCGATCCGGCTTGCCACCTGCAGGTTTGTCCGCAAATGCTCTGTCGCTCGGGTGATCCTATATCTCGACTTGCCCTTGGCAAGCGCAAGCGGCAGAACTAGCATGTCTGCGAGGAACGCGTCTACTGGAACCTGCGCCAGGCTGCTTTCCAAGTAGCGCTCTGCCGCTTCGGTTCCCACAGCTTCAGCCCTTTTTCCTAATTCCCCTATCGAGTCGCCCCCAATGAAAGGCCCAAAGTCAGAAGCAGAGTAGACAAGGATAGATGTTCCGGGCGAAAGCGATGTCTCTAGCGACGCGGTATAGTTTTGGCACCTTATCCCCTTTTTCTCTAGCGCAAGCAGCGCCGATGTTGTCTGCCTCTCTGCCACGTGTCTTGGCAGCTGGCTGCAGACACTTGTTATTTTTGGCTCGAGATTCCTGCCATTTAAGAGCTCGATTGTCCCGGGCGCCTTGCAGGGCTCGATGTTTGACTGTACGATCCCGCCGCCCTTTGGGTAGTACCCGCGCTTTAGCACGTCTGATGAAAATTTTATGCCAATGTTTCGGTACGCGTCTGCCACGACGTGCCTGATGTAGTCTATGGTCGGGCTTGCCTTGACATCAGTTCCGCCTATGAGCTCAATTCCTAGGCTGTTGTTTGACAGCGAGACTGCCGGCACGACTGTCATCAGTATCATTGGGATGCTGCCGGCGGTCCCGACATCCACTTTTACAGAGCCGCCTTCAAACCTGTCAGAAGGTGTGAACCTCACCCATTCGGCTCCCACCTGCAGGTTTTCAACTTTTGCATGGAAGAGATCGCCAACAATCTTTATCGCAGTCAGGTGCTGCGGGCGAAGCCCGGGGTTCTGGCGCTTTGCCCGGATGCCTGTCACCTCGATAGGCTTGCCTGTTATCGCGGATAATGAAATTGCGGTGCGCAGGATCTGGCCGCCGCCCTCGCCCTGCGAGCCATCAATCCTGACTAAGTCTAGTACCACTGCAGGTACGATTGCGACTTTGCTTAATTAATCTTAAACCTAGAACTGGAAGTAAATGAACTTCTCCGGGTTGCCAGTGAAGAAGAGCATGACAAGTAGCATGATGCCAACAAGAAATGGCACCCAGTGCACAAGCCTGTAATTTGCTATTTTCTGCGCATAGTTGTCGCGTCTTTTAGATATCAGGAACAGGACTAGGAAGACTAGCATCATGGCCACGGGCACTTTGTGCGAGCCTATGAACTGGATCACTTGGGCGGTGTGAAAATCGATAAAGACGTACTTGCTCATTGAATAGAGCATGCCGTCAGTGTCTTTGACGCGAAACGGGATCCATGCCAAAAATACAAGGTATTGCGTTATGATAATAGAGAGGAATATCCCGAGCTTGCTTCTCGCGAGGCGGCTGTTGCCAAGCGATGGAAACGCGTTCATGATGGACTTGTGCGCGGCTAGATAAGCCCCGTGCAAGACCCCCCATATCACGAAATTCCACGAAGCGCCGTGCCAAAGGCCGCCCAGAAACATTACCGTGAACAAATTGAAATATGTCCTCTTGTTTGACTTGCGGCTGCCGCCAAGTGGTATGTACAGGTAGTCGCGCAGCCACGACGATAGCGAGATGTGCCACCTTTTCCAGAATTCAGACGGGCTGGCGGCAAAATACGGCTTGTTAAAGTTCATCGGGATTTTGAACCCAAGGACTGTCGCGGCCCCTATGGCAATGTCAGAGTAGCCCGAAAAGTCGCAGTAGATCTGGATCCCAAACGCTATGGTGCCAAGGATTATTGTAAAAGAGTCGCTTCCAACAGGGTTTGCAAAAATCTCGTTGACCATGGGCGCAATGTTGTCTGCCAGAAACATCTTTTTGAAAAAGCCAAACATCATGAGCGTTACGCCAAACTTTAGGTTCTCTTTCTGGATGACTATTTGGCGCAGGACAGACACCGCCCTGTTTCCTGCCTCGCCTACCTGCACGACTCTTTCACCAAGCTGCGGGAGGAACTGCGACGATCTCAGGATCGGCCCTGCTACCAGCTGCGGAAAGAACGAGATAAAGATGGCATATTCCTTCAGAGACTTGGCAGGGCGTACGTCTCCTCTGTAAATGTCCACGATGTAGCCTATCGAGTGAAAGGTGTAGAAAGAAATCCCTATTGGCAGGGCCAGGTTAAGGACTGGGAATGTTGCAGATAGATCAAAGTACTGGCCCAGTATGTTGAACTGGGTGACGGCAAAGTCGTAGTACTTGAAGAACCCGAGCAGGCCCAGGTTTCCGGCAAAGCTCACTGCAAGCAAGAGCTTTTTCTTTTGCCGGTCCGGTGCCGCAAAGACCTTTTTGCCAAGGTAATAATCCCACACGGTCGTGAAGATTAAGAGCGTGATCAGGTAGTTGCTTGAATAATAAAAGAAAAAGTAGCTGGCGGCCAGGAGGAAAATGTGCTGGAATTTTCTGTCCCTTGCAAGTATGAAAACAGTTACAACAAAAATGAAAAATATGACGAAATCAGGGGTGTTAAAGAGCATTATTGTGTCGTGCCTTCCTGCAGGCTAGTTTCGATGATTTCTGCCACGTCGTGGCTGTAATATGGAGCTGAAACTGGGCTGATGGCCGCGTGTATCGGGTCTGTCCAGATAGGCAGGCCGGCGTATTTGCCAAAGAGGTCGTAGACTGGGGCGTCTTTTGATAGGTCGCTAGCTATAGCGTTGAACGAAGCTTTGTAGGATTCAGGCATGGCATCAATGTAGGCGCCGCTGTGCGGCACTATGAACAGGACTACAGGAATGTCATTTTCATTTAGCCTTTTGATAATTTCCTTCAGGGCTTGCTCGTTTCTGTTGTCTTCAGAGTCTATTTGTGTAATCAGCGTCACTGACGGGTCCAGAGCCTGCGCCTGCAACTTGTCATCTGCCATTACCTTCATGTTCTCCTCCCTTGCCTTGGCAAAGATGTCGGGATACGGCTCCCATGAGGCGTCCTCTTCGTTTAGAGCTGTCTTGATGGTCTGCAGAACCGTCACCTTTGGAGATGACATGAAATCAAGATCAAGGCCGGTTTTTGAAAGCGAGCTATGCAGCATTTCTTCAGGATCTGGCAGCCCGTTTGCAACTTTTAGCGATGATTCTGCGGTTGCCGCCTGGAAGTCGCGTGGGCCAATGCCGTAGACTACCACCTTTGGCTTGGCAGCGATTATCAGTTCAAGGGTTTTTAGCCGCTCCTTTGGCTGGTCGCTGTTTGAGGCCAGATTGTAGACGCGATAGTTGCGGTACCCGTGATCTGACAGGTAACCGTCCACGTAGGTCGTGTTTACCGCGACAACCTGACTTGAGCCAACTACGAATATTCGGTTTTCGTCTGCGCTTGGAGGGTGCGACAGGAAATAATCTTGGGCGCCTTGAAACGTGTCGTCGCCCTTTAGGATCGCAGTTCCGTTTACCAGCTTGTACTGCGAGAAGAACAAAAATGCCGAAACAATTGAAAGTGCAATGATAAATGAGGCAAGCGTTGCAAGGGCTGTTCGCGCAATCAATAGCGTCTAACCTTCTTGATTGTGCGTTCTGGCAAGTAACGTACATTCTAACATAATTATCTTATTTAATATTTACCGCACTCGACGGTTTTAGGTGCCTGCCCGTATTCTGAAAAGTTTTCAGGTGAATGTGCCGCTCACTTTGTGGAACAATCCCATAGTGAAAAGATCCATGCATGGATTTAAAGGAGTCAAGACCGTGAAAGATTCCCCACGTG
>JAJPDY010000046.1 GCA_023252395.1 Nitrososphaera sp.
ACCCTTCGGCGCGCCTAAAGCCGGGCACCTGCACATCCGCGTCAAGAAGGTTCTTCGCAGCAGTCTTTGACGACAAGCCACCAAGCTCCACCCACAGCCTAGAGAATACTGTGACTATGGCTGTGTATACTATGACATAGATTACTGCACGCATAGGATCAAGAAGGACATGTTCGAAGGTCCTAGGCGATGTCAGATAGTATAGAATCCCCCCAGTTGGAGTTGCTCCTTGGCCGCGGCTTTGCGGGTTTGGATCAAACTGCGCAATGTAGTTAAAGACAGGATTCGTGTTGTTGGGATTGTAGTTTGCCCATAGCATCTGCCCCATAAAGACAGCATTGGCGATAAGTGCAGATGTGAGTATAACCGGAATGACGGAAGTGTATAATAGCTTTATAGGGTAAACTGCGGTGAATCCTCTGTATTTCGTGGATACTATCGGTATATCAACGTGTATTCCCTCAATATATACAAGAATAAGGATCACAGTCACTGTCAGACCGAGGCCCATGATGCTTGGTAGCTGGCCACTCCTCAATAATGCATCAGCCGCATGCCCATTAGTGATTGCATCTACGGTAAATGGTAGTATTCCTACAGGCCCATCGCTTCCTGGCACTACGCTAAAGACACTCCATAATATTGATTGCGCTATGCCGGCCATAATGAACAGACTTAGGCCGGAGCCGATGCCCCATCCCTTTTGCACCATTTCGTCCATCAACATGACAATGATGCTTGAGCCTATGAGCTGCGCAATTACGACATAGATGGCGTACGGGGCCTCTTGGGCAGTCAGCGGACCGTACACGCTTGCGCCGTAGAGCCCACCCTCTGCACATATTACTATTATAGTCACTATCTTTGTCGCCGATGTAAAGAGCGACCGATCGTCAGTATTCTTAAAGTCCAGCTTGATGAGGTCCGAACCTTTCAGCAGCTGCATGAGCAAGCCGGCCGTGACTATAGGCCCGATGCCAAGCTCCATGAGCGTTCCCTGCTGGGCAGCAAAGATTACACGGGCAAAAGCAAGAAAGTCAAAGCGCGGATCGTCAGTTACGCCGTAAAGCGGTATCTGTCCCATGATAAGGTATGCAAAAAGCGCAATGCCTGTCCAGACGAATTTTTCAGCAAGCGATACCTTCTTTTTTGGCTTTGGGACCTGTGGGACATAGGCAGACGCGGTCCTAATGGCGCGCCTGAATATGCTCTCACTTGTTGTTGTGCTGCTCATCTGTTAAAACCTCGCCACCTGCAGCCTCAATCTTCGCCTTGGCATTCTCTGACACCTTGGCTACCTTTATTGCATAAGCCCCATTTATTGGGCCTCCGCCCAGCAGTTTGTCATACCCCAGCGAGGTCAGATCCAGAACAACTTTACCGCTTTCATCGGCCTTGCCGTGCTTTGCAAAGACTCCGTCCAAGTCGCGGACGTTAATCCACTGCTGCACCAAGTTGCGGTTAAAGGAATTGAAAGGATCATGACCAAAGTGGTCCGGTTCTTCGATTACTGTTCTCATAAAGAAGTGCTTGTGCTTTCCAGCACCGCCAATGCCACCTCTGCTGCCGGCCTGCCTGTGCTGGCCTATTTGACCCCAGCCGCAGTACCTGCTGCCGCGCTGCCTTCTGCTTTTTCTAAATCTAGTAGCCATAAGTCATCACTTTGCTGGAACTTGCTGTATCACGTTCTCTATCCTTAATTAAGTCTTGCTGCATTACAGCATCCTCTTGACAATTTCAACGAGTTCGCTATCGTCTCCAAGGACTCCCTGCTGCGCATACTGAGTCTTTGTCTTTCTTTTGAATCCACCCTTTGGCGGGCTGAGCGCAAACCACGGCTTGATCCCTTCCAGCTTGCTCATCGACACCTTGTTCTCCGCTATTGCGGATGCAAGCTCGTCTATGCTCTTGTACTCCTTTGGAAGGTCAGACTTGTCCAATGGCTTGTAGCCGGTCTTTCTGCCCCTCTTTTCAAGAAGTTCCTTTACAATGCCAGCGTCTGCCTTTGTCCAAGCGACCTCTTCCTTGACCCTCCTCAGCATGCCGAGGTACTCGTCGCTTTCCGGCACGATCGTCGCGCGGAAACGCCTGTCAAGGTTAAGGCCGTCAAGCGTCATTCTAGCCCACTGCGGGATGTTGACTGTTCCCTTTATTCTAACTACGAGATATGCCATATAGCATCAACCTACGCTGTAGGTGCTCCTCAGAGCGTTGAAAATCGCCTTCGTTGTCGAGGACATGGTGTTTGTAGATCCAAAGGACTTTGTCCACGAGTCCTTCAGCCCTGCAAGCTTTAGCAGGCTCTTGATGTTCGCGCCTGCGACAATGCCAAGACCTCTAGGACCCGGAATGAGTTCAATGGTGACGCTGCCGCCCTTGCCCTGCACCTTGAATGGAACAGAGTGCAGCTGGTTGCACTTGCATTCCCAGCTCCCGCAGCCAAGTTTTACAGGTATAACGTTAAGGTAAGCGGCATTTGTGGCTTTGTCAATGGCAACTCTCATCTGCGAAGCCTTGCCCTTTCCAATGCCAAACCAGCCGGCCTCGTTGCCGACTGCCACAAGGGCGTTAAAGCGCGTCATCTCGCCGGCGTCAGTCTGCTTTTGCACGATGCCGACGTGGACAACTTGGCTCTTGATGTCTGGCAAAAGGTGCCTGACAATTTCTGACTCTTGTATCCTCATGCCGTTTTCATAGATCTGGTCCATCGAGTTTATCTTGCCGGCGAGTACCATACTGCCAAGTGTAGTTCTAGGCTTCCATTCTGCCTGCTGTTGTTGCTGTCCGGACATGTAACGACTCATTTCTTCTTGCTCTTGCCTCCCTTGCTCTCAGATTTCTTCTTTTCCTTGCCCTTTTCTTCCTTTGCCTCTTTCTTCGGTGCTTTCTCTTTCTTTTCTTTTGGCGCCTTCTTTTCCTTAGCTGGAGCCTTTTCTTCTTCTGCAGCCGGAGCCTTCTTTGCCGGTTTTTCGGAAGGCTTGCCAGAGATCTTTGTCTTTACTTCTTCAAAGTGTGAAGGGTAGTTTTCGGGGTTGAGGCCATTTTTCAAAAGAGCGGAAAAGCGTGAATTGTATTCTTCTTGATTTTCTTTCAGAGTGCTTGCGTACTCGGCGATGTGCTGGCCGCTGATCCTCTCTTCGTCTGGGAGAGACTCTTCAGAGACTGGCATGTTGACTCCAGAGTCGACGATGCCCTTGAGGCACGCCGCAACTCTTGAGGTAAAGTGATCTTTGCCGATGTACAGCACTGCATTCTTTACTCCTTTTTCAAGCGCCTTCTTGCCTATGAGCATGCCCGTTAGGTAGCATGCCGGCAGGTTGTTAAGAGCGCCCTTCCATCCCTGCTTGACAAGTTCCCTGCTGTGCGCAGACACAATGACGACGTCGCCTGTAGGAGTAGGCTTTATCACTTGGGTTGCAACATTCTGGTCGCTGACCTTTACGGTAACAAACGAGTGCCTGCCGATCAGGATTGCAGCCCTTTTATGGTAATTAGTTTTATCCGTTCTAATTCTTTTTAGCGTATGAACATAAGTCAACAGTATCCACCAATCAACGATTAGAGAAGCAACAAATGTAAAGCACTTATAAACGTTTTAGGATTCCCTCATTTCCTCGACATTTTCTTTGCGATCGAAGCGGCATATGCACCGGCTCCAACCCCGTTGTCGATGTTGACTACTGCCAGCCCGAGTGTGCAGCTCTGGAGCATCGACGCAAGTGCTGCAACTCCGTTCGCGCCAAACCCGTAGCCTATCGACGTCGGGACGCCGACGACAGGTATGTCGACCATCGATGCTACAACAGATGCAAGCGCGCCTTCCATGCCGGCAACAACTACAATGACACTGACATTTTGCTCCTTCATTTCTTTGAGCGCGGGAAAGAGCCGGTGCATCCCGGCGATGCCAACGTCATAGCTCGTAATAGCTTCGCAGCCCATCGCCTTGGCCACGAGCCGCGCTTCTTCTGCAACTCCGACATCAGAGGTGCCCGCAGCCATTATCCCTATTTTTGCGCCTGATGTTTTATGAATTAATGATTTTTCAAAAGCAAGCAGGGTTGTGCTGTTTTTGCCTATTTCAACTGCTAGACTTTTTTTCCGAAGAGCGCCGGCGACTTTGCCAAGTTCACTCTTGCGCACCCTGCTGACAACTACTTGGCCGTTGCGCTTGATGGCGGCAAGCGCGATCCTGATTATGTCTTTGTATTCTTTGTTTTCAGCATAAATGATCTCGGGCATGCCTTTTCGGATCTCGCGGTGTATGTCCAGCTTGGCAATGTTCTCTATCTTTTCTACTGCATGGATTGAAATCTGCTTCTCAACCTCGTCAAGGCTCATGGCGCCAGTTGCAAATTTGTCCAAGATGGTGCGGAGATCCATCGGTCAGCCAGCTATTCCACAAAAACAGGATAAAAGGGTTTAAAGTGGAAGGGCCTTGATCGCTTCCTTCACGCTTGCAACGCCCTTGCTAAAGATGTCCTGCTCAAAGCTATCGAGCTTGAGCTCAATTATGCGCTCGACTCCGCCGGCGCCAATGACTGCAGGCACTCCGATGCAAAGGTCGGACACTCCATATTCACCTTCAAGTAGTGCAGAAACCGGGATTACCAGCTTTTTGTCCCGGATTACAGATTCTAGCATTGTTGCGACCGCGTTGCCGGGTGCATATACCGTGGCGCCCTTGAGTGCAATGACTTCAGCTGCAACCTTTTTTGTCTTTTCAAATATCTCTGTTGCCTTTTCTTTTGGAATAAAGTCATGGAGCGGGATTCCACCTATCGAAGAAAACCTTGTCAGCGGAAGCATGTTTTCCCCGTGCTCGCTTATCACCATAGCTTGAATAGAATCACGCGAAATCTGGGTTGCGTCTTGGATAAAGCTCTTGAACCTTGATAGGTCAAGCATGCCACCCATGCCCATGACCTTGTTTTTCTTGGCTCCAATGGTCTTGAGCGCAAGGTATGTCATCGGATCAAGCGGGTTTGTGACCACCACAAGAGTGGCGTCCTTTGCATATGACGCTATTTTGGAAGCGACATCCTTGACAATGCCTGCATTTGTCTTGAGCAGGTCCATCCTAGTCATGCCCGGCTTTCTGCCCACGCCGGCGACAAGCACCACATAATCGGAGCCTCGCATTTCTTCATAGTTGTTTGAGCCTCTTGCAATAGAGTCAGAGCCCCGCTCTGACAGCTGGTGGTTGATGTCCATTGCCTCGCCTTGCGGAAGACCCTGCACGATATCGAGCAAAAGTATGTCCCTGTCAAGCTCCCTCAGGCCGCAATTGAGCGCAGCCGACGCGCCGACCTTGCCAGATCCGATTACTGTAATGGTCATGTTCTTCGAGGTTGCAACTGGCTGGATTGCTTATATAAATTGAATGATGACGACGGATCGCTTTAAATTGAGCGTTGGGGATAGTTGGATAGAAAATTGTCAAAGAAGAGAGACGATAGCTATTTTGCAGCAGGCCGGCGAAAAAGAAACAAGAACATGATGATAGTCGCAGCTGTTGTAATTCCAGTAATAGTTATAGGCGTCGTCGCAGCGCTTTTTATAAAGCCTACAACCGCACAGGCTATAGACGGTATAGAATGCAACATTAACGAGTTTAACACTCACCACATTCACGCGCACTTGGACGTATTTATCGACGGCAAACCGCAGCAAGTTCCTGCAAGAGTTGGCATAATGTCTACACCCTCATGCCTTTACTGGCTTCATACCCACGCCACTGATGGCATCGTACACATAGAGGCGCCGGCTGCTAGGACATTCACGCTGGGGCAGTTTATGGATATATGGAACCAGACACACCACGACTCGGCAGTGTTTGATGGCTTAACTAGCAAGCCTGTGAGCGCCTATGTAAATGGCACAAAGGTATCTGAAGATTATAGAGATGTGCAGCTGCAATCGCGCCAAGAGGTGGCAATTGTGATTGGCAGTGCGCCAAGTGATATACCTTCAAAGTATCCCAGCAATGGCCCTCCAAGTTAAGCACAAATAATACATGCAAGAACTAGTTCTCTGACAATGACGGCAGTGGCAAAGATAGCGGTAATTGATTCGCAGGTAGCTGGCATATCAGGTGACATGCTGATGTCAAGCCTAGTAGACGCTGGCGCCAACAAGAGTAAAATCATTGACGCAATCTTTGCCTGCCAGAACTTTTTGAAGGGAAGCAAGATCAGCAGGGCAAGCTTTGAAAAAACAATATCGCATGGCTTTTCTGCCACGCGCCTAGATCTTGTATGCAAAGACAGCGTGCATGAGCGTAAGGGCGTGGAAATGTACCGCGCGCTTGCGGCTTGCTGCGATTCGCTTGGGCTTGAGCAGAGGGCAAAAGTGTTTGCGCTAGAGTCTCTCAAGACAATAATTTCTGCAGAAGCCACAATCCACGGCGAGGATTTTGACAGTGTGCACCTGCATGAAGCATCAAGCATCGACACCCTTGCAGACTTGGTCGGCTGCGCTACGGCATTGCAGAACCTAAAGCTGTTTGATGCTAGAATATTTTCTACCAAAGTCGCCATAGGCGGAGGTGTGCTCAGGTTTTCGCATGGCACCGTGCCAAACCCTGCAAGCGCGATCCTTGAAATCTTCAAGGGCAGACAATTTGTGCTGGCAGGCGGTCAGGCGGAAGACGAGCTGACCACTCCAACAGGGGCAGCCATGCTGGTCAACTTGGCACAGGGAAGCGTCAACTATTACCCGAATATTTCGCCGGAAAAAATAGGCTATGGTGCAGGCACGAAAAAGTTTGAAGGGTTTGCAAATGTTGTGCGTGTGCTCATCGGAACGTCGAGTGTTGTTACAGCCAAAGACACGGTATGCGTTGTTGAGACGAACATTGACGACGCGTCAGGCGAAATGATCGGCAACCTTGTGGAGCAGCTGACAGATGTATGCAAGGACGTGACAGTCATACCGGGCATCACAAAAAAGAGCCGGCCGGCGTACCTCATTAGGATTATATCAGATCATGCGCAGCTAAATAGCGTGCTTGAGGTACTGTTCAGCGAGTCAGGGACGCTTGGCGTCAGAGTGCAAGAAGTAGAGCGATTTGTGCTTCCCCGCACAATCCTGACGCTCCCTGTCAGCATCAACGGCAACACCTTCAATGTCCACATCAAAGTCGCCAAGGATTCTACTGGCAAAGTAACAAACGTCAAGCCTGAATTTGAGGATGTCAGGATAATTGCATCCAAGTGCCAGATGCCTGTAAAGAGGGCGATGGAGCTGGTCAGTGCAGAGGTAATGCAAAAGATAGGTAGCAAATAATGAAATCAAATTTTGATAGGCTGGTTGACTGGTTTTCCCAGAACGGCGACAATGTGGTGGTTGCGCTGTCAGGAGGAGTAGATAGTGCGGTGGTTGCACTTGCAGCAAAGCAGGCGGTTGGTGCCGGCGCCGTGGCGATAACAGCCGACTACAAGACGCTGGCAGAGGAAGAGCTTGCCACAGCCAGGCAGGTAGCCAAAGAAATCGGCATAGCCCATCGGGTGATTGAATATGATGAGCTTGAAAACTCTGAGTTTGTGAAAAACGACGGCATGCGCTGTTACCATTGCAGGACAGAGCTTGGGCAGCATCTGGCAGAAGAAGCAAAAAAGGCAGGCATTGCGCTAATAGTTGACGGCACTAATATCGATGACCTGACAGATTACCGGCCTGGCATCAGGGCATTGAGGGAAAACGGCGTTAGAAGCCCAATGGTAGAGCTTGGAATAAACAAATTGGAGATACGCAAGATAGCAGAGCAGTTTGGTCTTTCAGTCTATGACAAACCTTCCAATGCCTGCCTTGCGTCGAGGATACCTACAGGGACAGA
>JAJPDY010000047.1 GCA_023252395.1 Nitrososphaera sp.
GGCGCGCCGATCTAACCTCAAATAACTTGAGAGCTAACAATATTAGCTCAAGCTAAATCCTAATATACTGACATCCTGATAATATTCTATAAGGGATGTCCACCTCATTCTCATTTTCAACAGATTATTTGAAGCGAGAGAGATTAGAGAGAAGAAGGGCACGGTTTCAGGAGAAATTAGAAGACGTCAAGATCGCACTTTCTGCATATAGTTACAAGGTTATGGAGTATAACCAAAAAATAGATGAATGCAAGAATAAGATTCCTTTGGCTACGCATCCGCCAATGCGAGAGAAGTTGGAGAAACGATATGAAGATTTGAATGAAATTAGGGACACAACATTTGCAAAATCACTTGAATGTAAAGCCACGATGGACACACTAAACTATCATATAGATCAGCTAGATGCCGAAATAAACGGACTCGAAGAGGACGCAATACTGTCAGACGATTAGCCTGATCAACATTCCGGGCTTTGTTAACAATACTGATCTAAATTGCTAAATTACATTAAGGACACTTTTCTTATTCCGGTTATTGCAGGCTGTTAGTATGCTGTCAGCGGACATTGTTTGCGGCAAGTGCGGCTCTGTTGTTTACCAGATGCGGATGCTAAAATCAGTAAAGGATGCTCTTCGCGGGACAAATGGCCGCTGCCCTGTCTGCGGCGCTGCACTCAACCCTGCAGATTTTGCAGTGTCTGTCACCAAGCGCTAATCATTGCACGTGGTTGTGCTTTCTAAATGCGCCATAGTACAGGAGCGTGGCAAGCGCTATTGCAATCAAGTACCAGTTGGGTATGACAAACGAGCCGGCACTGATTGCGCCAAGGTGGATGGACGTCCAGTCAGTCGACTGCATCAAAAGCCCGCCCTTTGGGTCCGACGCGAGCGGCACAAGCCACCTGTTGACAAACCACGCAAAATCCTCTACGACGATTGCTGTGATGAGGTTGGCAAGGCCGAGGTATACAGCCTTGACGCGCTTGTGCCTGCCAAGCAGCTTGAAAGTCATGTCGTCCCAGAGCGCGGCGAAGCTTATCAGGACAAATATGAAAAGCATCGGAAACAGGTGGTACTGGTACATGTTGCCGATTATCGGCTCAGTCTCCCTGCTTCTGTCAATATTGGAATCCTTTACCTCTACCTTGCCGTTTGATACCTGCAGCGCAGGGTCCTTGATGTAATAGTATTCAAGGTTGGCAAAGCTGGCCGCAAAAACCACTGCAATGATGGCAGTAGAGATGAACTCTATCTTGCGCGCGCCAAGATGAGCCTTGACGTGCTCTCTTTTTGAGAGGCTGCTGTGGTCCTTCTCTTTGCGTTCGGGTGCAACCATCTCAATTATTGTATTCGTGCATTGCTATTAAGCAGAGATACAAATTCCTGCGTAGCTCAGCTTGTTAGTAGCTTTTGGTGCACAGAGTACAACACCGGGACTTTAACCACTATTGTAATGCAGAGTGGTAGGTGTATGATGGCAGGGGGAGACAAGCGCCAGCAGTTCATGAGCCAGATCACTAACGCAACGAATGTTGTGTACAACCAGCTTGGGCGCCTAAACATGCTCGACAAGAGGTTCGCCTCGATGGAGAGGTACTTTTTGGAGCAGATAACCGCCAACATCAAGGCGGGCAACAACGCCAAGGCAAAGATACTGGCAACCGAGCTGTCAAACGTGAGGCGGCTTCGCAGGACGACACAGCATACCGGCCTTGCGCTTGAGGCAGTAGTTATTCGCTTCAGCACGCTCCACGAGTTCGCCACAATCCTTGACACCATCGACCCGACTGTCGAGATGATAAAGGGCATCCATGCCGAGCTGTCAAAGACCACGTCAGCTGCAAGCGAGGCGCTGTCAGAAGTCTCAAGCGTGACTTCAGACATGCTGGTCAACTCTAACATCAAGGCAGAAGCCAAGATCTCGACTCCGATGGACGCAGACGCGCTCTCGATACTTAACGAGATCGAGGGAGTGCTCGAAGACGAGGCAAAAGCCAAGCTGCCCGAGGTCCCGACCGGCATCCCAGCTTCCTCAGAAGAGCAAGAGGAAGAGCAGGCCGAAGGCGTGCTTGTAGAAAGCTAGAATAGTTGACCTTTTGGTCAATGCCCGCGTAGGGTGAGTAGTACTATTAGTTAAAAATATTTTACAAAGTAGTTTTAATCATTTACCTTGATGATGAGGCGCTATGGAACAGCCTAATTTCGATTATCCGAAAGAATCCAAGAAAGGCGGAGTCCTTGAATCTGCTTCAAAACGCGTGCGAATGATTTTCTCTGTCATGGCAAGCCCGAACAGGATAGACATATTGCGAATACTCAACACAAAGGGTCCCCTGACGTACTCTGAGCTCAAGGCCCTCGCCGGCTTTAAGTCAAAGAAAGAGTCAGGCAAGTTTGCCTACCACCTGAGAAAACTGCTGAGGCAGCTGCTGGTTGCCCTCAACAAGGCAGAGCGCCGGTACACTATCACGAACCTCGGCAAGCTGGTGCTGAGCCTTGCCCGGCAGATAGAAGAGCGCTCGATAATCGAGAGCGGCAAGATGTACGTGAGGACAAGCAGGCACACCATCGAGGAATTCAACTCTCACAAGATAATCCAGTCGCTCGTGAGGGAAGCCAACCTGCCGCTAGAGCAGGCCCACAAGATAACCGAAGAGGTGGAGAACAAGATCTACAAGTTCCAGACGGCTTACCTCACTTCATCGCTTATACGCGAAACAGTAAATTCCGTTCTCATAGAGCACGGCCACGAGGAATATAGAAACAAGCTGGCCCGGCTCGGGCTCCCGCCTTCTGAGATTATAGAGATGCTCTCAAGCGAAGAGGCGGGGAGAAACGGCATAGACGGCGTGATGTCAAGGACCGCCGGCTCTGTGTTCTCTGAGCATCTGGTGTTCAACACGCTGCCAAAGGACATTGCAGACATGCACCTTGCAGGCGAGATCAACATTTCAAACAGCGGAGTGTGGGGCATGCTGCCAGACACCATATTCATTGACGTTTCAGAGCTGGAAGATGGCCTTGACCTGAAAGGGAGGTTCCTGAGCGTGGCAAGATTGCCAGCGATCAAGGGCTCTGACGACATTATTTCTGCGCTCCCAGCAATGATATCTCTGCTTTCAAGGGAAGCGTCAACTGAAGTTGTGCTTGAAGGAGTCGTGCCAGCTCTATTGAAAAACGTCAAAGACCCCGAAGACATTGCGTCGCGCTTTGCAAGGGCGCTTGTCGCGTCGTCTGCCGCCCCTTCATATTCTTCCGGCATGCCGGTGGCTACCATCGCAGTCCCAGCCGACTCTCTGGACGCAAAGCAGGTCAACGCTATTCTGGACGGCTATCGCAAGTACGCAGATGCCACTCCAATACCGCGGATCGGCCTTGCGCTCACTGGCAAGACAAAAGACAGCCTTGACCATATCGCGGCATGCGTGCGCAGCGGCGGCATGATTTCAATCGGCAGCAGCCTCCGGGCAAATAGCGGGATGCGCAAGTCTGTCAGCGGCAAAACAGCGGCGGCGATGACTTTGCATTCGCTTTCGATAAACCTGCCCCGGCTCGCCTACGAATCAAACAAGGACGAAACCTACTTCCGCGCAAAGCTGGCGCTCATGATAAAGCCGTCGCTTGCCGCGATGTCGATGCGCAAGAAGACTATAGTCGACTATGTGAAAAAGGGCCTGATCCCGGCGTTTGCCAGCAGCACGCAAATGATGCAGCGCGGCACGTCAAGCATCGTAATCAACCTTACAGGAGCAAGGGAGTCAGTCTACAACATCTTGGGCCACGAATCTTCTGGCGGCGCCGAAGTCCTGCAGAAGGTGCTGAAGACGGCAGTCGACGTTGCAGGGGCGCAGGGCAAGCAGCTCGGCGAGGAGGCGGCAGGAATCGCCATGATATCAGACGACAGCGGAACTAGGTTTGCAAGCATCGACTCTGACAAATACGGCAAGGTCTCGCTCCTCCAGTCGCAGAATACCGCCAGCTATTCCCAGGGAATGACGCTAAATGGCAAGGAGATCCTCTCAGACAAAGCCGCAATCTTGGAATGCACGGCAATTGACAGGCAGCTGAACGGAGGCTTTGCAGCAGGGCTTGACCTGACCGACCTATCGCCAGCTGAAGCCAAGAGCGCGATAGAAGCTGCCAGCGAGCTGCCGTTCTTCCGGCCCCGCGTCAGGCTCGCAATCTGCACGACTTGCGGCAAGCGCTCAAAAGCTGCTGCAGACAAGTGCGAATCCTGCAAGTCGCCGCACAGGCTCGCAGTGTATTCATAAGCTGCGCTCCGCCGCATCATCATTATTTTTCACGATTATGATGATTCGAGCCCAGCCCGACGTTTGCAGATTTGCAACTTTATAGCAATTGCCAGAACTTTCCCATTATTTTTTAGAAATATTTTACTTCTGGATTCGGATTTCAGCTCCGTTTTGCTTTAATAATATAGGGTACACTTGTGCTGATTAATCTGTTCATTTCTTTCTCTAAAAGATATAAGTACAAGTAGCTTTTGTTATAGTGCGGGATGGCGGGAGTTACTGAATTTAATTCAAATTCGAATTCTGGGACACTGATCGCAAAGATACGCAAACGTGACGGCCGCGTTGTGAACTTTGAAAGCTCAAAGATAGCAAACGCGATATACAAGGCACTTGTCGCGACTGGCAAGCCTGATTACCCATTGGCTGAAAGGCTGGCTGCGAAGGTAGTGCAAAAGATGGTCCAGATCGAAAAGACGGCAGTTCCAAGCGTCGAAGATGTGCAGGACATGGTTGAATCAATATTGATAGAGGAAAGCCTGTCCGAAACAGCAAAGTCGTACATACTGTACAGGCATGAGAGGCGCAAGGTCCGAGACGAGAAGATGAAGATCCTCAACAAGAAGGACCTTGACGAAGTCGACAAGGCGTTTGACATTAATTCACTTAGAGTATTAGCGGCGCGATACCTGCTCCGCGACGACACCAACGAAATCATTGAAGGCCCCAAGCAGATGTTTGAAAGAGTGGCGACAACGGTTGCTATCGCAGACATTTTGCATGACCCGGCGGTGTTCAGCCTGTCAGGCGGCCAGACACAAAACATCGAAGAAGCCGAGCGCTACTATGCCAAGCTCGACGACTTTGGGTACAAGCTAAAGATTGGCGAATACTACCTGAACAAGTACCACTTTGAAGCTCTGATACGCCACTACATCTACTCTGCAAAGCAGGGGCACATGAAGGTGAGTTTCAAGGAGCTGCTCAGGATGGTGGCAGAAGGCAAGCTGGCCCAGTACGAAGAGCGCATTGAAGAATACTACAACCTTATGGTATCAAGGGATTTTCTGCCAAACACACCAACCCTGATGAACGCCGGCGCAAGGCTCGGGCAGCTGTCTGCGTGCTTTGTGCTTGACATGCCTGACGACATGGCCGCAATCATGAAGTCGTCGACTGACGCTGCCATGATATTCAAGTCCGGCGGCGGAGTCGGCATCAACTACTCTGACCTCCGAAATGAGGGCGACATCGTTGCTTCCACTTCAGGCGTTGCGTCCGGCCCCGTGTCTTTCATGAGCATCATTGACAC
Organism: Nitrososphaera sp.; assembly: GCA_023252395.1. GTDB lineage: Archaea > Thermoproteota > Nitrososphaeria > Nitrososphaerales > Nitrososphaeraceae > Nitrososphaera. Next base: position 5,568 of record JAJPDY010000047.1, read on the forward strand.
CATTACTAATGTTGTCAAGCAGGGCGGCAAGAGGCGTGGCGCAAACATGGGCATACTCGAGGCGTGGCACCCTGACATTGAAAAGTTCGTGACTGCCAAGACAAAGCCCGGAGTCTTTGAGAACTTTAATGTGAGCGTGGGAATCTGGGAAGACTTTTGGCAGGCGCTTGTCAACAAGGAAGGCAACCACAAATTCACGTTGCGCAGCCCAAGGACAAGAGAGCCGATTAGGCAGATTGACGCACAACAACTGATCGATCTAATCGCGCTGAGCGCATGGAGAAGCGCCGAGCCCGGAGTGATATTCTTTGACAACATCAACAGGTACAACCCGCTCATAAACGCAAGGAACGGGCCGCTGCGCGCGACAAACCCGTGCGGCGAGCAGTCATTATATCCATACGAGTCATGCAACCTAGGCTCTATCAACCTGGCAAACTTTGTGAAGCGCAAGGCCGACGGCGCGTACGAGTTTGACTGGCAGCGCTACGAGCAGGCGATCAGGCTAGCGACAAGGTTCCTTGACAACATTATCGACATGAACAAGTACCCTGTCGAGGAGATATCCAGAGCCACGAAGGAGACAAGGAGAATTGGCCTTGGCATAATGGGAATTGCCGATCTGCTGTTCCTGCTAAAGGAGGCGTACAACTCGAAGGCCGGCTACGAATTCATGAACAAGCTCGCAGAAGCGGTGTCGTATTTCAGCATGGAAGAAAGCGTGGCAATCGCAAAGGCTCGCGGCCCATTCTCACTGTTCAAGGACAGCGACTACGTGAAGGGCAGAATCCCGGTGGCAGGCTACTACGAGCTTCCAAAGGAAACGCACACATACGACTGGGACACGCTCATTGAAAAGATAAAGCAGCACGGCATCCGCAACTCGTGGACTTCAACAATCGCGCCGACTGGAACTCTGTCCATGATTGCAGACACTGCAAACGGAGTCGAGCCCGTGTTTGCTCTTGTCTATGAAAAGCGCGTGACAGTTGGCAGGTTCTTTTACACAGACAAGGTGTTTGAGAACATGCTAAAAGAGAACGGCCTTTACACCGACGACATACTGACCAAGGTTGCAAACAACTACGGCTCTGTCCGGGGCATCGCCGAGATCCCAGAGTGGATGCAGAGGATATTCGTCACTGCAATCGACATACACTGGACCGACCACGTGATGGCTCAGGCGGTGTGGCAGAAGTGGATTAGCAACGCCATTGCAAAGACAATCAACATGCCCGGCGACGTCACTGCAGAAGACGTGAAATGCGCCTACCTGCTTGCCCACGAGCTCGGGCTAAAGGGCGTGACAGTGTTCAGGGACGGCTCTAGGCACGAGCAGGTGCTCCACATCACCGGCAAGAACACCGGCGAGAAGGCGTTTTCAGTAAAGCCAAGCAGGTTCATCGCAGACTATGTCGACAACACAATCAAGGAGCCATATGTTCTGGATCAGGTCCAAAAGATATTCAAGGAATCCGGGATCGAGGAAGAAGCCAAGATAGCTCCGGCAGCCGCGCCAACAGTCCAGCAAGAAGTTCTGCCGGCGGCGAAAAAGCCAGCCCCGATGCCGGCGCAGCCGATGGAGATAAACGAGGACCGCTGCCCGACATGCAACGCAAGGCTGATAATCACTGAAGGGTGCAACGTGTGCATCGAGTGCGGCTTTAGCGGATGCGGCTCGGGCTAACCCCTCTCTTTTCTCCTTTTTGATTTGCTGTACAAGATCGTACCTTTAATAATTCTGTTTTCATGATTTAAGCAGTGAAAAGAAGGTCGCTTATCATCATTGGCATCATCCCGGCGGCATTGATTATTGGCGGCGGCACCTACATCTATTTCACGCAGTTTGCTCCGCAAACAGTCATGCAAACGAACCCTGATGCAACAAATTGCAGGCAGGGAAACGTGCTTGATGGCGTAGAGAGGCCCGCCCGATTTACCGTATTGTCAACCTGCGAAATGGCGATCGGCACAGTCCATGATATGAAAGGCACAAAGGAAGACGACGGCGATTATGAATTCAGCCTCGATGTTGAGCAGCCATACAAAAAGCTGCTGAACGAACAGAACGATTCACACAGGAATGGAATGCTCGTTGTAGAAATCATTCCAAACGATCAAAACTTGCCTGATGTGCAGATCCCAAAGGACGGCGACAGGATAGAAGTTCACGGTGCTTGGGTGACAGACAAGCCTGCATTTGGCTGGAATGAAATACA
>JAJPDY010000048.1 GCA_023252395.1 Nitrososphaera sp.
ATCAGCATCAAGGGTCCGGAACTGCTTAGCAAGTGGATTGGCGAATCTGAAAAGGGCATAAGGGAAGTCTTTAGAAGGGCAAGACAGGCTTCGCCCTGCGTGATATTCTTTGACGAAATAGACTCTATCGCTCCGACAAGAGGGGGAGGAATGGAAGGCGGAGGTGGAGGCGCTGAGAGAATAGTCTCCCAGATCCTGACAGAGATAGACGGCATCAGTGAATTACATGGAGTTGTAGTGATTGGCGCGACAAACAGGCCGGACATGATTGACCCTTCGCTCTTGAGGCCCGGCAGGTTTGACAGGATAGTGCTGGTTCCGAATCCAGACAGCCAGACAAGAAAGAAGATACTTGAAATTCACATGAAGGGAAAGCCCATCGGGCAGGACGTAGACGTACAGAAAATAACAGAGACAATGACTGAAGGATTCAGCGGCGCGGACACTGCTGCAATAGTAAACACTGCAATATCCATCGTGTTGCATGAGTACCTGGCAAAGTACCCGACGCCGGAAGAGGCGGCAAAACACGCAACAGAAGCGCACGTAATGATGCGCCACTTTGAGGAAGCAGTGAAAAAGATCAAGATGCAGAGAGAGACAAAGCCAAAGGAGTCAGTGGCACTGTCGCACTACAGGTAAATACCACTGGCAATTGCCAACCTTAAAGTAGGGATACGAGCCGCGTAAAGCAAATGTCATCGTCACCATCATCAATGTCGGCAAGCGCCGAAATTCGGCGCCTTCCTGATGAAGGCGACATTGTTATTGCAACAGTCAGAGACGTCACTGGCCATGGAGCCTATGTTACGCTTGACGAGTATGACGGGCTTACAAGTTTCCTCTCGATAAGAGAAGTTGCCACCGGCTACGTCCGCAACATTCAGCGCTTTGTAAGGCCGAAGCAAAAGGCTGTTCTAAAAGTAATAAAGGTCAACAAGGCAAGGGGCGAGGTCGACACTTCGCTCAAGCAGGTTTCTGGCGAAGAGAGAAAAGCAAAGCTCATCGAGGTAAAAAGAACCGAAAAGGCTTCAGGGTTTCTGGACTCGGTCAAGGCAAAAGCAAACCTGAGCGACGTACAGCTGAAAGAAATTCAGGACAACATCCTTGAAAAATATGACGATGTCTACGAGCTTTTTGAAGCGGTAGCGACAAAAGGAATTGATTCTATCAAAGACCTTGGCCTTGCAGGTACAGTACTTAACGCCATAGAAGAAGAAAGCAAAAAGATACAGATTCCCCAGATCGAGATCAGAGGGATCTTGGAGATCTCGTCAAAGAAACCTGATGGCATCGAAGTCATCAGAAACGTGCTAGTCGACGCAGAGCAAGTAACCAAGAGCAACCCGAGCACAATAAGCATTGCATACCTTGGCGCGCCGAGATACAGGATTGCAGTCAAATCTGAGAATTTCAAGGTAGCCGAGAAGGCGATGGCTCATGCCATTGAAAAGATAGAGAAAGGGATAACAAAGAATCACGGAAGCTTTAATTTTACAAGAGAAGAGTCAAAAAAGAAAGTCTATTGATTGCAGATGGGTCATTTGTCTGCAATCGTTTCCTTTTATACTCGTAATGCGTCATACAAGCATGTCAAGAGCTTTTGTCTTTTTGAACTGCGATATTGGAGCAGAACCTGAGATAATTAACGAAATAAGGGGCATTTCTGGTGTTTCTGAAGCTGTAAGGGTATCGGGCGTATACGATATAGTGGCAAAGTTAAGCGATCAATCCAAGGAAAACATTGCAAAATTGGTAAAGAAAATCCGTGGCATTGCCAACATTAGATCAAGCCTAACAATGATTGTGACTGAAGAATCTGTGGAACGCTCAGGGGTAGTTTGATAATGGTGAAACCTTTCAAGACGAGACCTGCATCAGCAGGCACAAACAAGTCGCCGGGGTTTTGCGTAGTGTGCGCTGCAGTAGCGACAACAGAAGCATTGTTCCAGCTGCAGGATGCAATAATAATCCAGAGATACTGCGACAAATGTCTGCCCAGCGCACAATACAAAATTAATTAACACACATCAAGGTAGCTTGTAGTAAAGTACAAGCTCGCCGGTCTTTTTTTTCCGCTCTACTTTTCCAAGCTTTAGCTGGATGCCTTCCGCAATTCTGTCAAAGCCGTCCCCTTCGGCAAGCGTTATCGCCAGCCTGCCGCCAGCTATCTTTGGTGCTATCGTAACTACTAGCTCGTCAACAAGCCCCAAATGCAAAAGAGACCAGTTGAGTTCGCCGCCTCCCTCAACAAGTACCTTTTTCAACCCCAATTTTTTCAGCATCAAGAACAGCTCTTTTAGGTTGACGCCGCGGGGCACCGCGGCATTCTGGCCTTCTTTTCCGGCGCTTATGACCAGCACCTGCGCGCCCATGTCCTCTATCTTTTGGATCTTGTCTGCCGGCGCCTGATCAGTAACAGCCACAATAGTCTTGACCTTGGGCGCTGTCTGCAATACCTGCGAATCAAGCGGGATCCTTCCCTTGCTGTCGACAATCACCCTAATTGGATTTCTGCCCCTGACCAGCCTGACTGTAAGCCGCGGGTCGTCTGCCAGAATCGTGGAAATGCCCACTACTATGGCGTCAACTGAGGCGCGCAGCCTATGGACTCGCACAAGGTCCTGTTTTGAAGAAATCCTAGAGTCCCCGCTTGCAGTGGCTATCTTGCCATCGACTGTCATTGCGCCGTTGATTATGACTTTCAATTTATCGCCCCCACGAACTGGCCGTCTATCATAACTGCCTTGATTGAGCTTTCGCTAAGCCTGTGCACTATTGCGGCATATGGGTCGTGCATGGGATAGAGGTCGGCATGTTTTTTGTCAATAAATATCAGGTCTGCCGCGCGGCCAGCTTCTATACAGCCAGAGTTCATTCTCAGGATTTGTGCGGCATTTACAGTTGCCATTTTCAACAGCTCCCGCGCTTCAAGCATTTCGCCTTCAACAGCCCTTGTAGCTTTCCAGATGTAGTCGAGCTCCCTCAGCATGTCCGGCGAGTTTAGCATCACGTTGTCGGTTCCGAGAGCCACCACGCAGCCCTGCCTAAGCATTCTGGCAACCCTCGGGATGCCTGCTCCAAGCACGCCGTTTGCCCTCGGGCAGACCACGATCCCGGTTCCGCTCTTTGCAACAAGCGACATTTCGTCCTCTGTTGCGTTTGTCATGTGCACCACGAAATCCGGCTTCATGTGTTCCATCACCCTGTCGACTTCGCTCCTGCCTGTATGAGCTCTGGAAAACTCGACTGTTTCTTTTGATTCGGCAGCGTGTATTGCAAGCAATTTTTTTCCTGCCAGCTGCCTGTATTGCGAAAGCGCAGCATCAGTGTTTTCATTTGCGCCGCTGATCCCAAGCCCGTCTGCCAGCTTTAGCACCTGCCGGGCTTTTTCCAGCGCTTCAGGCGGCAGGCTAGTTGCTTCTTTTGGGCTGCTGTAGTGATCCACCCTTCCCAATGCTGTGCATTTTACTGGGAGGCCGGCAACCGCTTCTCTCAATAGCTCAACTCCTTCAGGCCCGCCTTCTCGAAAGTCTGCAAACGCCACAATGCCTTTTCTCATCATGGATAGCGCGGAATTCCTGATGAAAGCCTTGAGGTGCTCCGGCCTGCTGTTTTCGAGGATCTTCTTTTTTGCCCCAAAGACAGGGTGGACGCGCGCATCAAGCCTGCGTCCTGCTGCGATGTCCTTGCCTATCGAATCAGCAATGTGCGTGTGCGCGTTGATGAATCCCGGGATTACCAGAAAATCGTTTCCGTCCAGCTTTTTGCCAGCACCCTTGTAGTCGCCGGCGCCTGCACTTTTGATAGCTCCATCTTCGATTTCAATGTAGCCATTATTAACATAATCGAGCTCTTTGCCCAGCAGCAGGCTGGCGTTTGTTATGGCTATGGACATCGTATCTCATAGATTGGCTGGATTTTTCCTTCTTGGCGCAAATCCCGTATGGTGTCAAGTGCCTTTGTCGCAGCTTCTGCCGCCTTTCTACCGGTTTTTCCGATGCCTATCCCGCAATTCAGCTTGATGTCAATGCCGGCCGTCACTTTTTTTATCACAGAATCTGCCTGCTCTTTTGTCACGCCGTTTGAAATAACCATAAAGTTGTCGCCGCCAAGGAAGAACGTGAGCGAGTTGTGCTTCAGAAACTCTTCTGCCAGCTGGCTGTAGACTTTCATTACAAGCGACGTCACTTCATAGGGCGACAGCCTGTCGCCCACTTTTGTCGAGCTGTCGACATCGATGTGCATCACCTGTGCAATGTCTGCATCGTGGATGCTGCCGAAAATTCTGGCGCTGCTGTCAAGCATCTTGCCTTCTTTCCTAGCCTGGTACGCGTTCATGTTTGCCTCAAACGCGGTCACGCCAGCGCCAACCGCCATTGACATCTTCAAGTCCTTGTACGTTTTGGCAAGCTCGCGCTGTATCTCTTTGTGGCCGGCAGCATCGAGGCCGTTTGTTATCGCGAAATACTCGTCAAACCTGTTAAAGTAGACGATGCAGTTTTTCTCGGTGAACAACCGCTGAACATCGTGGTAGATTTTCGACTGCAGCATCTGAAGCTGGGCTTCCCTGTCGCTCCCAAGAGTGAGCGTCCAAGGGCCGTACCCTTCAATCCTAATTATTGTCAGCTGTATCATTTATTATCACAGTTCCCCCGCCCGCTGCCTTTTCTAGCTTTCTGAGCCTCATAACCATGTTGACTGCAGCATTCACCGCCCTTGCCGGCACGAGCGCAGACCTCTCCCTTGCCTGCTCGATGGTCATTCCCGGCCCCATTATCCCAAGAGTCACTGGCTTGCCGTATTTCAGCGACAGGTCGGCTGCCAGCCGCGCGGCATTTTCAGCGACAATGTCGTCATGCCGCGTGTCGCCCTTTATCACTGCCCCAAGCGTGACTACTGCGTCGACATTTCTCTTTTTCAGCAGCCGCTCGACTGCAAGGGGCATGTCAAACGAGCCGGGGACGTACAGGACATAGCTTACCTTTGCCCCTATCCTGCCGGCGTGATCCCTTGCCTTTTCTAGCATCTTGTACGTGATCTCGCTGTTAAACTCGGAAACGACCATTGCTATCTGTATCAATTGCTGGTTATGCCACCTTGGCGTGAGCCTTGAGCTCGCTTGCGTCGATTAACGGTATGCCAGATTTATTCGCATATGCTTGGGCGGCCTCGATTGAAAGCGCCCTGTGAGTTGTCGAGTCCATCATTTCGCAGATGGCAACTGCCGGCGTCATCCCTGCAAGCTGCATCAGGTAGACGCAAAGCTCCGTGTGGCCCATCCTGTCATGCAACAGGCGCTTTGACGCTATCAGTATCGGCACGTGGCCGGGCGCCATAAAGTTCTTGGAAAAATCCTCCATGCCGCCAGAGTCGATATTTTTGCAAACTAGTGCCATCTTTGATATCGTAAGCGCCCTGTCGTTGTCGGTAATGCCGGTGTACGTGTTGCGATGGTTGACAGATATCGAAAACGACGGCTTGTCGCCGTATGCCGCCTTGCCTTCTGTCAATTTCGTAAATACCGGGTTTACCTTGCCCATGCTCGCTATCATGTCATGCATGTATACTAGCCCGAGCTTTGAGGTAATCTCGTTGGCTATCGCAAGGCATACCAGACCGCCGGCGTCATTTCTCATCGCAGCGATATGCTGCGGCTTTATGTGCTCGGCAGCTACTACCATGTCTATCTCATTTTCCCGCCCCTTGTCGTCGTGGACCAGCACAAACCTGCCGGCCTTGAGGGCAGCTATTGCTTCAGCAAGAGACAATAGCTAATTTTGCTGGTCGTTGTTATTAAAAGATTACTAAAATTATGGTTGCTACCATATTTTTGGTAGTGTTGCCTTGACGGGTGTTTTCTTCGGGTGTTGCAGAATGGGTGCTAACTTTAGTGATATTACAAAACCCGGTTTCTAATCAGTGCACTTTTTTCTATAAAAGATATAAGTACAAGTAGCTTTTCTTACAGTGCGGGATGGCGGGAGTTACTGAATTTAATTCAAATTCTGGCACACTGATCGCAAGGATACGCAAACGTGACGGCCGCATTGTGAACTTTGAAAGCTCAAAGATATACAATCTATTCGCTACAACAGTAAGAAGTAAACATCACTCAAAGGTGGTCTGCAATCCCTGATAACCGCGGTATAGCGTTTCTAGATGAGAGCTACAATATCAAGGTCAATGATAATTACTACTTGGTGGCTGTATCTGTCGGCACAGGCAAATACTATGAAGCCATCTTCAAAGACATTGTAACGCGCCATAGAATCAAAGTTGGAAGGGATAGGGGCTCTACTGAACCTGTACGAGAACTCAAATTCAGGAGTCTGTCATTAAACGAACGTCGCAGTATACTATTTGATATATCCAGATCGCAACCATATCCATCAATCCATTTCATAAAGAACCCCAAAAGTATTGACCGGTGGCTGTCTATAGACAGTCTACTCTCCAAGGTACTTGATGCAGGAACTGGCAATAAAGTTGGTAGACTTATACTCGATCAATCATTATTGCCGGGAAATGAAATAGATATTATCACAGAGTTGAGGCAGAAATACAATGTAGAAGCTAAGATTTGTAAAAGTCATGCCGTGCCAGGATTGCAGATAGCAGACATCGTAGTAGGTTCACTAAGAGTATATTTTGACACTGGCCATAAAACATCCATCGAACCAGTGATATCACTCATTAATCCATCATGCCCATTAGAAAATATCATAAAAGTAAGACCCCAGGCGCTTGGCATAGTTACACCCGACACAGCGGGGTCATCCCGTGCCACCGCCTTTGACAGCTAACATGTTTTTTCAGGGGCACATGTTAGTAAGTATTCCTACGAAGGAACATTGATTCATCTTTTTTATAAGGGTTTAGGAAATAAAGTGATTTATTGTAATTAGAGATATACTTATAAGTATCACAGATATTATTATGTATAATATGTCACATAATGATGAAATTAAGCCAGAGTATAAAACAATCCGATTAGATGCCACAAGTTATTACAAATTAGTAGAGCTAGGTGGATTGCTGTCCGTAGTAACAGGTACTAACCAGTCTATCTCCAGCCTTGCTAGCATGATAGTAACACTTTTTCATAGTGCGCTTTACTCTGAGCTAGTCAGGACAATAGGAAACCCTAAACTCTTAGAAGAACGGAAAGCTTTACTATCTCAGAACTTGAATTATTTAATGGAGCTAACGAAGAACGTCAGAGTGACCAAGTAAGCTACTTGCATGTGAACAGTTTGTCCACACAGAAAAACAACTTTGAATAGGCTTACTTGTTAACAGCTTTTTCCAGCAATTCTCCCCACCCTTTAACTTCTAATCCTGCTCCTTGAGCCGGTGTTTGATCTTCCAATGCCATATGCGGCTTTACAAAATTATAGCGTATGCGCTGGCCTTCTGCTATTGGTGTCTTTGCGCTTTTCCAACCTCTAGTAACTTTTACCCTTTCGCGGAGTGTGCCATTCAATCGCTCAATCCTATTGTTATTTTCGCGTTTTCTAATTCCGCAATTCTCTACACGCTTTGCATTTGGAAACGTCTTTACACCAGAGTTGTAATGACGCAGCGAGTCAGTAAATCTACTTCTGGTTTGATTCCATGAGCATTACGTTCCGCATCTTCAAATGCCCTCGACGGTATCAAATTTTTGGTAGATTGTTGCTCACATACTTGCCGAGAATATCCGTCTCAATATTCACCTTGTCGCCCTTTGACTTTGTGCCAA
>JAJPDY010000049.1 GCA_023252395.1 Nitrososphaera sp.
TTTTGCAACCCGAGCAAGCTGGACGATGTTGCCAAATTTGAAGAAGTGAAAAACACAATACTTCGTATATCTACCCACGACGGCTCGTCAATCACTGAAACAACCGCGGACGAAGCTATCAGAAAGGGGCTCGTGCCAAACAAGCTGGTGGCGTACTACCTTGCGCTTTTAATTGAATTCTATGAAAAGACAGGAATCGACGTAAAGAAAAGCAGGTTCAGAAAGCTGTCAGACGAGGAAAAGGCGTTCTACGCAACAGTCGCGTTTGACTTTGAAGTAGAGACTAGCATCGGGTGGCTAGAGCTTGTGGCCTGCAACTACCGCTCTGACTACGACCTAAAGGGGCACGCAACTACAAGCAAGCAGAATCTAGAGGTTGTCGACCCGGCTGACCAGACAAAGGTGCTGCCTCATGTCTTTGAGCTTTCGATGGGCATCGATCGAAGTATCTACACGATCTTGGAGCACTGCTACTATGAAGACGAGCAGCACGACGATAGAATAGTACTAAAGTTAAAGCCGTACCTTGCGCCGGTGCTGGTAGGCATACTGCCGCTGATGACAAAGGACGGCCTTGGCGAAAAGGCGCGCAAGATCCATTCTGAATTAAAGCTAGACTTTGACACCTTTTACGACGAGTCTGGCTCGATTGGCAGGCGCTACCGGAGGCTTGAAGAAGTGGGAGCCCCGTTTGCGCTGACAATCGACCAGACGACGATGCAAGACGACACCGTGACAGTCAGGCACAGGGACACGATGCAGCAGGAGAGGATCAAGGTGCCTGAACTCCATCAATTCTTGCAAAATGCCCTTCGCAAATCGTCTTGATGCTCATTTTTGGTGCGGCAGGCGGGATTTTCATTCATTGATCCTATACTTTATGACATTATTCCCCAAATATGGGAACTGATGTGCACAAGAAATTAAAATCATAGAGGCAAGAAAACATTATGGAAAAAAGGCAGGGCAGGAAAAGCGTGGCATCTGACGACGAAATCCCTGCCGAAAAGTGGCTCGTCGCTTATAGGAATCCGAATTCGAAAAAGCATCCGGGCGGCTCTGTCTTTATGCGGCAGTTTTTCGCGCCGGGCTACTACGAAGCCTACGACATGGTCCTGACGCACGCAGAAAAGATGAACCTTGAAGTGCTGTGGTTCCGTGAAAAGCGGTCCTGCGAGCCGTTTCTCAACCGCAACTTTCCAGAGCTGGAATCAAAGTGCATCTACTGCAACAAAAAATTCAACCACGCAGAGCCTGTGCCCTGCGTCAAGGACGGCTGCGGGGCGGAATTTTGCTCCAAGGCATGCATGCTTGAACATTGCAAGCTGCGCCACTAGCCCGCCGTCGCGTTCAGCCTGTTGCTGCTCAGCTGGTTTGACTTGCTTGTCGGGTCCATTACTATCGCAATGTCGCTGCTTACCACAACATTTCCAGATATCGTGTTGTTGTTTGAAGATTCAGTCATCGTTATCCCCTGCTCGCTCCCTGTTATTGTGTTGTTGACAACCCTGTTGAAGGTGCTTGTACCCTTTAGGTAGATGCCAAACTTTTCATTGTATCTTGCAGCGTTGTCATTGACAATGGTGGAATTGGTGTGCGAAGCAAGCTTTATCCCTGCCTCCTCGTTGTGCTCTACAATATTGCCTGCGATGGTGACTCCTTTGCATTCGGTGCAAATGATGCCCTCGTAGCCGTTGTCATGCACGTGGTTTGCGCTCATTGTAAAGTTGTGCGAGCCGGCGCGGATGTCAATCCCAGAGCGCGTGTTTGCAAAAATGTCGTTGCCGGTGATCTGGAAGTTGCTGCTGTTCCTTGCATAAATCCCGTCAAAGTCAAACGCTATCGTAGAGTTTGTGATGGCAAAGTTGCTGCTGTCATGGAACATTATCGCGGCCCTTGCGCTTCTCTCCGCGCTAAAGCCTGCTACCGGGAATCCCATGTGGGAGACGGTGGAATTTGTAATTTCAACTTGGCCGCCATCAACAAAAATGAATGGGCGCTGATGGTATGGGTTAGAGTCAGGCGCGTTGGCTGCAGTATCCCATGATGAAATCAGCGAGTTGATGATGGACGCCCTGCCTGTCACCTCTATCCTTCTGTCCTTGTCAGAAGGTGGAGGGGACGCGATAAAGATCTTTTCATTGGCAATGTTGAGCTGCGCGTTTTCGCCGACAATGATTGTAGTGTTGACAAGGTAGCCTGTCCCGAGGCTTGTCTCAATACGCTTTATTTCGTTAGGATGGCGCGCCTGCAGGCTCTGCATGTTCCAGATGCCGTCGTTTACCGTCATACTTGACGTGGTGTTGGTGCCAACCGGGGTGATTGCAGAGGTTGCATTGCTGCTGGCAATGGCCATGCTTGCAGGTGGCGCGCTCCTGCCATCATCTACGAATGCCAGTGTCCTGCCGCCATCGTTCAATATCTGCGCTAGCAATGCAGCCGTGGCGTTGAACCGGGGTGGCATGCTTGGGGTAAATGCAATAATACTAGAGTTGCCGCTGTGGAGCGCAACATTGTAAAATGCCATGACGTCTGCCATCTTGTCCACTTTAGTAAGGATGGCTCTGTCTGACAACAATATGCCATTAAATGTGGTCGGTGCGTAATTGCTGCCGTACTGGGCGACATTTGCCCACGGCAAGACAGTATACCCTCTCTGCGACAGCCCGTTGACAACGGCAGCATTACTGCTTGCATAGCCGGGATGCACGAAAAACACTGCCTTGCTCACATTGCCTGCCTGCAGGGCGTCGAGTATCCCTGCAAGGCGCGCAGTGTCGTTCTGGCCTATGTAAAATGTCAGAGTGACATAGTGCTTGGTGTCACCGTAAACCACCTCTGGCCGCAGCCCGCGGGTTTCAGCTACTTGGGCAAAAGCCGGCAGAACTGCAAAAGACAAAAGCATTACCGTGCCAATAACCGCAAAAACAGCGTTTGTAAGCATTGAATCTGAAATGCATACTGAATATAAATCTGGTTTATAGTTCGACTAGTGAAGAGTCGCACTGAGAATGAAATAGTAGTTTCGATCAATGCTTTGTCATATCAAGAGTGGCTATCCTTATCCTCTCAGGGTCGCCCCTGAACTGATCTAGGCAGCGCGAGGAATATCTAGCAGGCGCGCCTTCGTGCCTGTCTACTATAAATCCGATTGACGAGAAACTTGCTGCAAGCCACGCTGACCACCTTTCATAGTCGCCGGCGCTCACAGGCTGCAGAAGCTCGTCAGTCATTTCAGTGACAAGCTGAAACGTCCCGTTCTTTTTCAGCTTGGCGTGCACCATTTTGTAAAAGGGCTTCCACCTGTCCTGCTTTTTTTCGTCAATGTATGCAGGATCTGGAAGGACAGCTATAAAGCGATCAATGGAGGCGTTAGGAAATGCCGGGACAACGTCTTCAAAAGAGCCATCAATAATCACGACATTGTCAAGGGAAATCCTTGACCTTGCCTGCACGCACTGCTCGCTGTTGATCTCTATGCCTACGTACAATCCAGAGTCGCTCTTGGCAAGGCTTTCAAGAAGCCTGCCGTCTCCCATGCCAAGCTCGACTGTCACTTTGGGGTACGATGAAAAAAGCTTGGCAAAATCCATAGCTTATGCCTTGAGTAGCTCTGCCTCTAGCAGCTGCTGCACAAGCTGGACTACTTCCTGCTCGACTTGCTGCCTTGGCATCCCAAGCTTTGCCGAGAACTGGTCGGTGAGCTGGTTTATCGTCTTTGTGCCGTCGCAGGTGTTCCAGAACTCTACTATTGCTTCGTTCACCATGAACCCCTGGTCCTTTTCGTTTGCAACAATGAGCGAGCCGTCCTCCTGCTTTGTGAACCTGCCAACCTTCCTTGGCATCGACTTTTCATAGTCGATCTGGAAGCGGAGCTTTGGCTTGCCAAAACCAAGCTTTTCGCGAACAGACGGGTCCATCTTTTCAATGCTCCATGGCGGGTCCCAGACGATCTCTACGTTAATGTTGCCGACTCCGCCCAGCTTGCCGACATAGCGCTTGACGTCGCTTACGAGGGTATCGTGAAGGGGACAGCCTCTTGTGGTCATGGTCATCTTGATGTCGATGTCCTTGCCGCTGGCAACCTTGACTCCGTAGATCAGCCCGAGGTCAACTACGTTGACCGGTATTTCCGGGTCCATGCACTTTCGGAGCGCGTTGTACACCTGTTCTTCCGTGATTGCTTGCTGAGCTGACATTGGCTATCGTAATAGAGCTGTGCAAAACACGATAAATACTTTATCTATCCTAGCAGTGCCTTGAGGTTTTTCTCAAAGGGAGGCTTGAGCACGCCGCGCTCGGTGATTATGCCAGTTATCAGCTCCGGCGGAGTCATGTCAAATGCAGGGTTGAAGATCCTGACGCCCTTGGGAGCTATTCTCTTTTTGCCCACCTTGACCACTTCGTCGACAGAGCGTTCTTCAATTACTACGTCTTCCGGGCTGCTTTCAAAATCAAACGTCGACAACGGAGCCGCGACATAGAATGGCACCTTGTGCTTGTTTGCTAAAATGGCCACTTGATAAGTCCCGATCTTGTTAAAGACGTGTCCCGTCCTGAGCACCCTGTCCGCGCCCACAATGACTCTCTTTATCGCGCCCCTCGACATCATGTGACCCACTGCCGTGTCTGGTATCAGGCTGACGTCTACTCCGTCATGCTGGAGCTCAAACGCAGTAAGGCGCGAGCCCTGCATCACCGGCCGCGTTTCAGTGGCTATCACGCTCAGGCGCTTGCCGGATTCTCTTGCAGCCCTTATCACGCCAAGCGCAGTGCCGTAAGCCACCGTTGCAAGCGACCCTGCGTTGCAGTGCGTAAGCACTACGTCGCCATCTCTGAAAAGCGCGGCGCCGTTTGATCCCATCTGCCTGTTGGCCTTGATGTCTTCTTCAGACATCTTGCGCGCTTCGTCAAGCACCACTTTTTTGACTTCTTCGATTGTCTTGGCGCGCTTTGCCTTTCCCATCACGCGCTCTAGAGCCCAGAACAGGTTGACGGCTGTCGGCCTAGTTGCCCTCAGCACCTTGAACGCGGTGTCGAGGTCTGTCCTCAATTCCGGAAGCGTCTTTGCCTTGCTTGCCTGCGCGGCAAGTGCAAGCCCAAAGGCGGCAGTGACTCCTATCGCTGGCGCGCCCCTCACCACGAGTTTTTTTATCGCGTCGGCTACCTCTTTGTAGTCGTTGCATCTGACATGGACAAGCTTGTTTGGCAGCTTTGTCTGGTCGATAAGCACTACGGAATTATTTTCCCATGATACCGTGAGCAAGAGATCCAAGTTGTGCGCCAAGCACCTGAAATCTTTTTTCAGGCGGTATTAAACCTAACTAGGCTTGCCTATCGAGGCGAACCTGCCGGAGAATTTCGACTTGTCAAGGACCCCTCTGCCGTCATACACCGGGACGCCTCCAAGCTTTTCTTGCGCAAGGCCGCGGTATTCAGGGTGATCTGCTACCAGAATCACGAGGTCCGCGCCCTTGATTGCCTGTGCAAGGCTTGATGTCAGGACGATATCCGGGGCAAGGTTCGGGTCGCTTGTGACAAGGGGATCATGTACGCGAATTTCCTTTGCGCCGCGCTTTTTCAGTTCTTCAATCACCTTGTAGGTCGGCGATAGCCGCGTGTCGGACACTCCGCCGCGGAAAGCCAGTCCGAGCAGTGTTATCGCAGATTGCGAAACGTCCATCCCATCAAGCAGCCTGAGCGCTTGATCGACGCAATAAGCCGGCATCGAGTCGTTGACGTTTCGCCCAAGCCGAGTGATGTTGCAGTCCACCTTCTGGATGTCTGCGGTATGCAGTATGAATTGTGGATATACCGGTATGCACGCGCCGCCCACGCCAACGCCGGGCTTGTGTATGTGGGAGAACGGCTGCGAGTTGGCGGCTTCTCTTGCCTCCCAAAAGTTGACTCCAACTTTTTCGCAGAACTTGGCCATCTCGTTTGCAAGCGCGATATTGACGTCGCGGTAGACGCCTTCAAGCAATTTTTCAGTCTCGGCAGTTCTCATGTTGCTTATCCTGATGACGCCTTTCTTGGCGACCATCGAGTACAGCTTGGCTCCGATTTCAAGGCTCTTTGGGCCGGCCCCTGACACAATGGCAGGGTACCTCTCCTCAATGTCCTCAATAGCCCTGCCTTCGTAGATGCGCTCTGGGTTGTATATCATGAAAAAGTCCTGCTCTACTCGAAGACCGCTCTCTTTTTCAAGAATTGGCAGTATGACGTCTTCAGACGTGCCGGGGGGAACGCTTGGGTTGAGCGAAACCACGTCGCCTTTTTTCAGGCCGCGCGCAATGGCAGACGCTACCTGCTTTACTGCAGCAAGGTCTGCTGAAAATGAGTCGGTGAGAAGCACCGGCACGCAGATCATTTTCAAATGAGCATCCTGCGACGCCTTTACTGGATCGTCGTATACTGCAAAATGTTTGTTCTTGAGCCCTTTGGTAAAAGCTTCGTTGACTCCGGGCTCTGGGACATGAGTCTTGCCTTTCCTTGCGTTTTCAAGCACGCGCGGGGACTTGTCCACGCCTATTACATGCGCTCCTGCATGAAGCCAAGCAGATGCCAATGGAGAGCCAACATGGCCAAGGCCGTAAACTGCAATTTTGAATTCACCGGATTTGATCTTTTTTGCAAGCTCTGTGTTGTTATGCTTGCTAGCAGAAACTACTCTGGCCTTGGTGTTGCCTTTCTTCATACGGCGCTAACTATAGTTGCTGTTCATATATTAGAGTTGATTTTGGCAACAGGTTAAATCCGAGAGCCGCCAATGCAGGATAACAATTTGCCGACGCCGCCAGTGCCTGCAGCCATCAAGAAATATGCCGCCAACATCCCGCATCCTGTTGCGCTGATTGGCTGCCGCACTTCTGAAATGTCGCTTGACTGCTGCGAGTACGACCTTGCAGTTTTTGCGAAAGGCGACAACCAAGTGCTGCAGGTGGACGGCCATGCAGTAGAGCTCGTGCATATTGACGATAAAGATCATACAGTTGACTTGGGCGGCATGGTTGCGTTAAATGACAAGTTCATATTTTCATCCAAAAGTGTTGCGCCTGAAAAATATCGCAAGGCTCTGGCAGCCGCCGGGAAAAAGTCGTTGATAAGCTCGCTTTTTTACCAGCAGAGAATGAATCAGGCAAAGAACCCTCTTGTGGCTGCGATGTGGCTCAAGGTGGCCGCCTACGAGTTTATCGCAGGTTCGCTTGCATTATCGGGCAACAGGCCAATGCCCCTGCACGAGCCGGAGCAGATAAGGCAGGCTGACGCCGGTGGAATCGCAGAAGGGGTGCAGGCTGCCTTTGAATGCATCGGGGTAGAAAGGGCGACAAGGCCGGCGATATCCCGGTCGCTTGAAGCAATCCAAGAACTAAAGTCAAAAGATTATGATCGCGATCTCGTCATGTCAAAAATAAGGCACCTGCTTGACAAGCGCATGCTTGCAGACTGTTACTATTATGCGGGCAAGATAGCCGGGAAAAGTCTGGCTGGCAGGAGCGACACGTTTCACAATAGATATTCAAAGCTTGCCCAGTTGGCACTGGACCTGACAAGCGACTTGAATCATTTGCAAAAGCTGCAAAGAAGCCTCTTTAGGGCCGCAAACGGCGGCCTGAGAGGCTGATTTACTTGCGTTTTACTGTCAGAACTGGAGCCTGCGGTGCTTCAAACTTGGCGGTGCCGATGGTCTTGGCCCTCAGCTTCGCCTTGTACTTCA
>JAJPDY010000050.1 GCA_023252395.1 Nitrososphaera sp.
CCGGCTTGTGTCTCCTTAAATTGCTTCTAATACGTTCTTTTACATGAAGGGCATGCTCTCGGCCGTTTTGCTGCTAGTGCCGGTGGTAGGCGCATTGGTGCTCGGCTCGCTGTACGGCCCGGCGGTGCAGGCGTCCCTGAACCCCGGAAACGAGATCATGACCGCTAGCAACAACGTGCTCCAGAGCGACACGTTTTCTGCCGCCGGCTCGATAGGCTCTACCGCGTCAAACGGGACTGAAATAGTGACAGGCAATTGGAGCATTGACGTAAAGGATGGAAACGTTACGGCTTTTTCTGCAAACCTTGCGATGATCAGTGTTAACGGCACCGGCTACCACACGATCCAGCTTGCAAACCTGACGGCGTCAAAAGTGACGGTGGAGACAAACGGCACAGCTGTAATAAATGGCACGCTTGATGTCGGCATGAACGACACCAGCGGGTGGACAGGCGTGGACGCAACTATCTTGCTGCCAAAGCTGAGGGCTGTCAGCATAACCTTGGGAGGAGAAGCAGGCGATCATTTCGGCAACCAGCCGATATACGGGATAGCGAACCCGCCGGATGAAACTATCACAAGTGCTGCAAACAACATCCTGACTGAGGGCAGCGGAATGATTGGGAACCTTACTGAAAAATTCAGGCTGCCAGAGCTGCCAAACCCGTTCAGGTAGTCAGTCATTATCAATATTTTGAAACGGCAGAACCACCTTTGGCTCTATCAGGACTTCTTGCTGGGACGAACTTACGGATTCCTTTGACTCTGTTTGAGTGAGCTCTACTCCGATCTGCTTGCTCCTTATGAGGAACTCTTTTAGGATCTTGCTTCGCTCGTCAGCCATCTCGCTTGTTTTTACTTCAAACACTCCGTGGATGACAAGCCTGTCTTCCTTTTGATACAATCCCACTTCAATGAGCCCGTGGCCGTTGTTGATTATGGCCTGCCTCATGCTGTCTTCCAAGAGTTGAGAATTCGGGTACGGCCTTGGGACATAGGCAATAACCTCGTCAATTATGGTGTCGCCGTAAATCATGACTGGGTTGTTTATCAGCATGTAGTTTGGCACTTTTATCAGCCTGCCTGTCCTGACAGAGGGCAACCGCTCGCCGTCTCCTACCTCCATTACCGTAGTTCTCAATATGCCGATCTCCATGATGTCTCCCTTTGTGGTAGAGCCGCCGGAGCTTATCTTGATCCTGTTGCCTACCTTGATGTCCTTTGTCTTTTTGATGACAAGAGTGGCAACGAGGTCTGCGATATAGTCCTTGAAGACAAATGAGATGCCCGCAGAGCTAAATAGCGCACTCATGAGTGGCAGGTAGGTATAGAGTTCCTCGGCCATTGATGGCTGCTGTTCGCCAAAATAGGATTAAGGCGATAACTTGAAAATTTTTAACAAAACCAGTGAACTAAATCGACAGCCTCTTGGCGCATGAGACACATTCGACTATCACCTGCTTTTCAGAGTTCTCTATCATCTTGAACTTTCTCGAGCCGCAGGAGGGGCAGATCGGGCACGCTCTCAAGCCCTTTCCCATTTTCACCACTTTTGCGGGTTGCTGTCAGAGCCTGCCAGCACCTTTATCCTCTCAACCCCATTGCACTGCTCTATCACTTTGGCAACTGCCGGCGGGACTAGGTGCTTCCATTGTTTTCCGGCTACCATGAGGCGCCGGATGTTTGTCCCGTTGTATTCCTGCTTTTTGGCAAACCTGACATTCTTTACTGCAATTTTGTCCTGCGAGAGCGCAAGGTGCCTGACAAACTCGTTGCCGGAGTACAATACGCCAAAGGGCGGCGCCATCGACTTGAGGTACGCGATCCACCTCGCGTTGTTCTCATCGTTTGCCACTGGGATGACGTAGCATTTTGAGAGGTCGATGCCAGCTTCTTTCAGGGCTTCATGTATCATGAGCACCCGCTCGCCGGCGGTGAACGGGTCTTTTTCGATAAAGTTGAACTGCGCGCTGCCGATGATTATCACTAATTCGTCGCATTCGCCAAGAATCTGCTTTGCAAGGGCAAGGTGGCCGTTGTGGAACGGCTGGAACCGGCCCGTCATCAACCCGCGGCTGGTCATTGTGGCTTGCCTAGCTTATTCTTCCACTGCTCTATTTCCTTTGCTTCTATCTTGCGAAATATCGGCTCAACCTTGCCAAGCTCGTGGCCCGGGCTGACTGCCTTTGCGTCTTTAGCTGATTCCCATTTCTGCTCGTGTACGCTTCCGCCCATCTTGAGCTGGCTCCAGATCTTTTCAGCTGAAAACGGGATGAACGGCTCTAGCATTATTGCCATCGATCGCACCGCGTTCACCGACATGTACAGGGTGGTGTTTGCAGTTTCCTTGTTTGCCCACGGCGCGCTTGATTGGAAATACTGGTTCATGTAGGTGCTGTACTTCAGGATCCTCCGAAGCGCCTTGTCGATTTCGTTGCTTGACAGCAGGCTGCCTACTTCGTCAACCGCTGCCGACAGCTCTTTTGCTAGCGCGTTGTCAACGCTTGCAGGCTCGGGCACCTTGCCGCCAAATGCCTTTTGCGTGAACGAAAGCGCCCTGTTGACAAAGTTGCCGATGTTGGCGATGAGCTCGTTGTTTATCTTTTCTGAAAACGCGTCCCAGTCAAAGTTCAAGTCGTCCTGCGAATATGTTACTACAGACGCTATGTAGAACCGCAGGTAGTCGGGGTTGAACGCGGAAGTGAAATCTTTCAAACCTATGTACCAGTTCCTGCTCTTTGATATTTTCTGGTTCTGCAGCATGAGGTGGCCCCTTGTCGGCAAATAATCAGGCAGCTTGTACTCGTTGTTTATGCCCATCCTCATCGCCGGCAGGAACAGATAATGATGGTAGACGATGTCCTTGCCGATAAAGTGGTAGATCTCTGAGTCGTTCCAGAATTTTTTGCCGTCGTTCCCTCTGTCCTCGGCCAGCTTTACCAGAGTCGAGATGTAGCAGAGGTGGTTGTCAAACCAGCCGTAGAACACCTTGCCCTTTGCTTCGTCTAATGGAATTGGCACCCCCCACGACAGGTCGCGGGTGATGTCCCAGTCCTGCAAGCCTTCGTTTATCCAGTTGATGACATAATTCTTGACTTCTGGCTGCAAATTCCGGTTAGAAGACAGCCATTCTTTCAGCTGCTGCGAAAAGCCGGACAGCCGGAAAAAGTAGTGCTTGCTTTCTTTTTTGACAGGCGGCCTGCCGCAGATGGCGCATTTTGGGTCCAGTATCTGGTCAGGCACGCGCCCGCACTTTTCGCACAAATCGGAATACTGGTTTTCAGCGCCGCAGTAGGGGCACTTGCCAATCACGTACCTGTCTGGCAGGAACTTGTCGTCAAAAGTACAATAAAACTGGATAACGTTTTGGTCGTATATGTGGCCGTTTTTATGAAGCTGCTTGAAAACGCGCTGGACAAACTCTACATTTTCTTTAGAGCTGGTCTTGTAAAAGAGGTCAAATGAAATCCCAAGTGAGCTGAAATCTTCGTGATCGCGCCTGTTCCATACCGCGACATATTCTTCAGGGCTCTTTTTCTCCTTCTCTGCCTTTATCAAAATAGGCGTGCCAAAGTCGTCAGTCGCGCAGATGTGGTACGCCTTTTTCCCGTTTAGCCTCAAAAAGCGGGTAAAGATGTCTGCCGGCAGGTAGGTTGAGGCAATGTGGCCTAGGTGTATCTCACCATTTGCGTAGGGGAGCGCGCTTGTGATCACTGCGCTTTTGCTATTGTCCGGCATCACAGTTTCACTCCCTGCTCTGCATTTTAACCTAACTCGAATCCTGATAATGTTTCTGCGCTTTTGTCACTGCGTCTATCCTGACTCCCATTGCGTCAAGCGCGTATCTTGCAACGTCATTGTCTATTTTTTCAGGCACACCATGCACTATTGGCTCCATCTTTGAATAGTTCTTGGCAACGTGCAGGATAGACAAGAGCTGGTTGGCAAACGACAGCGCCATCACTTCCGGCGGGTGCCCTTCGGCTGCAACCAAATTGACCACGCGCCCTTTTGACAGCAGGAACAGCTTTTTCCCGTTGATGCTAAAGCGCTCGACATGCGGCCTCACCTGCACCGGCCGACTTGTTCCACGCAAATAACCCGCGTCGATCTCGACGTCAAAGTGGCCGGCGTTTGCAAGCATCGCGCCGTCCTTCATTTTCGCAAAATGCTCCTTCCTTATCACGCCTGTCTGGCCGGTGCATGTCACAAATATGTCGCCGGATGGCGCGGCATCAGATAACATCATTACTTCAAAGCCGTCCATCTTGGCTTCAAGCGCCCTGACAGGTTCTACTTCTGTCACTGTCACTATTGCGCCCATGCCCCTTGCGCGGGCTGCCACACCCTTGCCGACCCACCCGTAGCCGCACACTACTACGCGCTTGCCGGGCAGAAAAACGTCAGTCGCCCGCAGGATGCCGTCAAGCGTGCTCTGGCCGGTGCCGTGGCGGTTGTCAAACAGGTATTTCGTGCGGGCGTTGTTCACAGCAATAATTGGATACATTAGCCTGCCCGCTTTTTCAAGCGCTGCCAGCCTCTTGACGCCTGAAGTGGTCTCTTCTGTGCCGCCCAAAATGCTCTTTGTTCTGGCTTTGTGGGCAGCGGCATGCAAGTCTCCGCCATCGTCTGTCACTATCGCCGGCCTGAAGGCAAGCACTCGCTTGATGCATTGCTGGTATTCTGCCTTTGTTTCGCCTCTCCACGCGTACACGCCTATGCCTTTTTCGTGGAGAAATGCGGCAATGTCGTCCTGAGCCGACAGCGGGTTTGCAGAGCAGATGGCGACATCCGCACCCAGGCTCTTTGCAGCCATCGCCAGGACAGAAGTTTCTTTTGTTATGTGTAGGCAGAACCCAAGGCGCAAGCCTGAAAGCGGCTGGCTCCGCTCGTTCTTGGCTCTTATCTTTTCAACTATTGCCATGCGGGAATGAGCCCATTCAAAAGACAGCCTGCCCCTGCCCGCAAGCTTGCCATCAGCTATTTTGCCGGCCACAGCTGAAATCCTCGCACGCGCAAATAAAAGCTACGGGTTCTCGTACTCTTCTCTGAACTTTGCCCTGCCTCTTCTCATGATTGCAAACAGGCCAAGTATCACGGCAATCCACACGATGCTGAACATGATGTTGGTAGTGCTGACGTAGAGGTACGGCATCGCGTCGATAAGGTCTTCCTGAATTGCCTTGAGCGACAGGTGCATGTCTGTCATGCCCGTGTTGTATTCAGTGCTGTATTGTTCCAGCGACGATATCGAGTTGGCGCGTGACAGTATGCTGTTGAGCTCTTTCTGGATAAGCCCAAAGTCCGTCCTTGCAGTCGGGAACGACCACACCGGGTTGCCGCTCGCCGGCAGCTGCCTCTGCGCCTTTACGACATAGCTTGCAAGCTCTTCCGGCGTCTGCGCTGTCTCGGCCCTGTTGAGATAGCCAAGCGAGCTGTCGACAGGGTAAATGGCAGTGTCATAGCCATAGTACGCCATGGCAGCGCCAAAGACAATGAGCACCAAAACGCCTGTCATCATGAGCTTGTACGAAGACGCCATACTAGAATTTACGAGCGATATGGAGCCCTGAGCGATATTTAGGTGTGGCGGAATTTGGTTCTATAAATTGCCGGATAAGCATTTTATAACCAGATTTGCTACAGCAGGGTGATTGGCACTTTTGAAGGTCGCCCAGCAGGGCGAAATAAAGGAAAACGGCGGCAAGGAGCTCAACGTCAACGGCACTAGGGTTGCCCTCTTTTACGCAAACGGCAAGTACTACGCGATTGAGGCGCTCTGCAGGCACCAGGACGGCTCGCTTGCGCCAGGCAAGATAGACGGTGAAGTTGTCGAGTGCCCGCTCCATTCGTGGCACTACAACATCAGGACCGGCGAGCTTTTGGACTACATGCAGGACGTAAAGCTGACCACCTACAAGGTGGACGTCAAGGGAAACGACATCTACATAGAAGTCTAAATACGGGCAAACCGCCTTGATACCAGCCGTGAAGTTGTACAACACGCTTACCAGGCAAGTTGACAAGCTGCAGCCAACCGACAGCACCGTAAGGGTCTATGTCTGCGGAGTCACGGTCTATGACAACTCGCACATCGGCCACGCAAGGACGGTCATTGTTTTTGACGTTCTCCGGCGGTACTTGATGTCAAAAGGCTACAAGGTTGTTTTCGTCCAGAACTTTACCGACGTTGACGACAAGATAATCAATCGGGCAAAGGCAGAGGGCAAGAAGGCAGAAGAGATTTCAAAAAAATACATCGACAACTATTTCCGGGATTTCGGGGGGCTGAATGTGTTGCCAGCGGACTACAGCCCAAAGGCGACAGAGCACATCAGTGAAATGATCCAGCTTATCGGTGGCTTGATTGAAAAGGGGCATGCCTATCTCACGCTCAACGGAGTCTATTTTCGGGTCAAGTCATTCCCGGGGTACGGCAAGCTGTCAAGAAAGCCGGTGGAAGAGCTAGAGTCAGGCGCAAGGATTGAAGTTGACCAGTCAAAGGAAGACCCGCTTGACTTTGCGTTGTGGAAGTTTTCTTCCGAAGACCCGGCGTGGCCAAGCCCGTGGGGCAAGGGGCGGCCCGGCTGGCACATAGAGTGCTCTGCCATGTCGCTAAAGTATCTGGGCGACACGTTTGAGATCCACGGCGGCGGCCACGATCTGGTGTTTCCGCACCATGAAAACGAGATAGCGCAATCGGAATCGTACACGGGCAAGCAGTTTGCAAAGCTGTGGATGCACTCTGGCATGGTCACGATAAACTCGCAAAAGATGAGCAAGTCGCTTGGCAACATTGTGACTATCGAGCAGGCATTGCAAAATTGGGGCATGAACTCGCTCCGGCTCTATTGCCTGTCGGTGCACTACGCCAAGCCGCTAGACTACACTGACGACTTGCTGAAAGAGTCTGTGCAGAGGTGGCGGCAAATAGAGACATGCGCGTACGAGCTCCGCTTTGCGACAGGCGACGGAGGGGATGTAGAAGGCGTTAAAAAAATGTGCGACGAGTCAATGAAGGCGTTTGAAAATGCCATGAATGAGGACATGAACACGTCGCTTGCTCTGACAGAGTTTCTAAAGCTCGTGACAAAGATAAACCAGTACGCCGCAGCCGACAAGCTGACAAAGGAAATGGCAAAAGCTGCACTTCCAACCTTTGACAGGATAATGGGAATCCTCGGGCTTGGCGTGATAGAGCCGGACAAAAATGAGCAAAAAGAAATCGAAGAGCTGGTGGCAGAGCGCAACAGGCTCAGGGCAGAGAAAAAATTCAAAGAAGCCGACGAGCTACGGAAAAAGCTGCTTGACCGCTCTGTCGAGCTGATGGACCACAAAGGGCGCACGGTCTGGGTCAAAAGAGAAAGGACAGCATAATTTTACACGTTTGTGCAACAAGATGTACTGTTGAGCTAATGAGTTCCTGCGACACGGCAATTGTGTAGCCATGAAGATAGTGGACGGCAAGCGCATGGGCTCATTTACAGTCTTTGAGGACACCCTCATGCTTGCAGAGGTTGTGGGCGACGTCATTCTCAACAACGGCCACCTGGAGCTCAAGGGCAAGGTCCTTGGCAACCTCTACGTGCGCAAGGGGACGTGCAGGATGCTTGGAATCGTCCGGGGGAACCTTGAAAATGAGATGGGCGACGTCGAAGTCTTTGGGACAGTGCACGGCAAGGTCGTGACAAA
>JAJPDY010000051.1 GCA_023252395.1 Nitrososphaera sp.
GTCAACAGCGAAAGGACAGGGCTTGCCTTGAACAGCACCGGGCTCCAGGACCTTGTCGCTGACAACGCCAACGAAATAGCTACTGTAACTCTTGGCACCGGCTTTGGCGGGATCACTGACATTGAAACCGGGCCTGACGGGTACCTCTACATACTGACATACACTGGCAGCGTCTACCGCATAGTGCCTGCCGACAAAGCGTGAGCACAACAGGGGCATTTGACTGGTACTGCAAGTTGCCGGTATCTTTCTTTTATATCACACTTGGAGGTTCATATCATGAGTCATGCCACCTGATCCTCTAACGCTAATTCTTCTTGCGGCTCTTGGCTTGGCTATCGGCTTTGTCGGCGGGCTCGTAGGATTGGTACTAGGCGTGCTGCGATTTCCACTCATACTCTCGACAGCCGAAACTTCTGTTGCCATCACCGCTGGCACAAATATTGGCGTCAGCACTCTGGGGTCTCTGGCAGGCGCAATCAGACACTTTCGGCAGAACAACATTCACTTTAGGATATTTGCCATAATGGCAGTTACAGGCGCGGCTGGCGCTTTTATCGGGGCGTTTCTGACAGCGTACGTTCCAGTAGAATTCTTTTTGATTGGAATAGGGCTGATAGTCTCGTACGAGGCATTTTCACTTATCAAGAGTTCACGAAAGAACAATGAGCAATACTTCAATAGATCTCAAAATAATAAGCCAAACCTTGCCCTAGAATCTGCAATTGGCTTTGGTGTGGGGTTCCTTGGGGGAATCGTGGGTCTTGTGCTTGGCAGCGTCAGAATGCCCGCAATGATTGGAGTGCTCAAATTAGAGCCTCGCATAGCTGTTGGCACAAACTTGGCTGCCTCTTCCATTATGGGAGCTGCAGGTCTGGCGGGTCACTTGATTAATGGGGAAGTAGATTTTCTAGTGCTTGGAGTTATGGGTTCAACAGCCGCGATAGGGGCATATGTGGGAGCAAGGTACACAGACAGGTTCAGCGCCAACTCGCTGAAATTGATAATTGGATTTATTTTGATTTTGGTGGCCATTGTAATGTTTCTACGGGCTGCCACTATTCTTTGAGTTATGCGATCTACTTGGAGGGATTTTCAGCCCAAGCCTCTTCGCGCTTTTGTTCAAAGTCGTCAAATGCTTTCACAAGACCCTTCAGCACTTCCGCTGTTGTTTCAAATAGCGCCTGCGCCTTTGGATCAGATATTTTAGATACATCCTCCCGCGAGTGCTCGGCCGTTTCATTCAGCATTTGCTTCAGCTTTTGAGTGTGATGTCGTGGATCATTTTCAGCAAACTGCATTTGGTCAGTCACAGTCTAATTTCGAGTCTTTATGTTATTTACCAATTTCATCAGACTTGAAAATAAAAGAAGGTTGTAGGGCGCTAAATCATGCCCTTTCTCTTGCCGTAGACTGCCACTGCCGTGACTGCTGCAAAGACTGCAGCAATCGTCAGCATTGCCGCGGGGAATTCGGGGACGACTGTGGTTCCAGAGACTCCCGAGAGTGACAGCTTCAAGTTGTTGTTTGCCATCACCGGGCCGAGCTTTACAGTCACCGAGGTATAGTTTGCGTTAGAGTCGTCGACAGTGATGTCCTCTGAACTTAGCTGACTCTGCCTGCCCTCTATCGCCACTGTGGTGACGTTCTCAAGTAGCGCCTTTGGAATCCTTGCCGTCAGCGTAGAATCCGGGCCCAGCGCGGTGCTTGCGTTGGCATCTATCTCTATCTTCTTTTGCTCTGGCTGTACAACTAGGTTGTTGACGTTGAGCGCAGCCGGCGCGTCGATCTGCACTTCAAAGACGCTCTGGCTCTTTTCACCCAGCGAGTCAAGCGTGTATATCTGGTAGCCGCCGTAGTATATCTTGCCGTCTGGCGACTGGGCGATGGCTATTGTCGGGACAAACGGAAAGTGCTCAAGGTCCACGTGTATTTCCTCCACTATGTGCTTTTTGTCCTCACTCAGCCTGACCGCGTAAATGTCGCCGGTAAAGCTACCAAAGAGGTACATCCCCTTGAGCTCCGGCACCGCGTCGCCGTCATAGTAGATAATCTGGGTTGGCGCTATTGTGTCGTAATAGGACCGGAGTGGCTTTATTGAAGAGTTGTTGGCGCGCTCGGGTGGCAGGTTGGGTGGCTGCATCGTCGGGAACCCATAGTTGCCTCCTTTCTGAAGGACGTTTATCTCGTCGTAGTGGAAGTCACCGTTCTCGGCAATGACTCCTGTCCCATCCTTGCCAAAGGTGATGCCGTACATGTTCCTGTGGCCTGTGGTGTATACGGGGGAATTCGGATATGGGTTGTCCTCTGGTATAGTGCCGTCTCTGTTTATCCTGAGAACCTTACCTATCACTATTGACGGGTCCTGGGCAAAGATGTGCTCTGTTGCGTCTCCAACTGTGATGTACAGCTTGTCGTCTGGGCCAAACGCAAGCGCGCCTCCAGAGTGGAAGCCCCTTGACGCCGGTATGTTGTCAAGCAGGACTTTCATGTCGGTGCCGACGTTGTCCTTTTCAGTAAACCTGAGAACCCTGTTTATCACCTTGCCACCGTCGCCGTTCTGTGTGTTTACAAGCGCAGTGTAGTAGACGTAGACATAGTGGTTGGTCGAAAAGTCAGGGTCAAGCGTGAGCCCAAGCATCCCCTGCTCCCAGCTGACGTACACGTCCTGCACGCTTGCAAAGGGCTTGTCAAGGATCTTGCCGTCTGGAGTCATTATCCTGATCTCGCCCGTGTTCTTTTCGTCAAAGAATAGCCTGCCATCAGGGGCGAACTTCATGCTTGCGACCATAGTGGTGCCAGAGCCGGGGTTCTTGCCAAGCACATCGTCTGTGTTGCCGTCAAACTTCCAGTTGCCAACAAGGCCGCCTGAAACGTTTGACATGCCGTCAAGCTGCTTCACTTCTTGATCATTAAGAGTCCTGTTGTACATTCGGACCTCGTCTATCATGCCAGACCACCTGTTGCAAGACGCGCAGTACGCTCCAGATCCTATCCTTATCGGGACTCCGGGGTCTGCAGTATAGTTGCCCTTGAACTGGGTCTGGCCTGCTAGCTTGCCATCTTCGTACACCTTGATTGTAGAGCCGTCAAACGTGCCTACAACGTGCATGAACCTGTCAGTTGGCACGGTAAGGTCAGCTGGCGAGTACAGCGTGCCGTTTGTGTTGAAAACACCAAAGCGCATAGTTGAAACCGGCTCGCCGTTAGGGCCGCTGGTGCCAAAAGTGTCAAACTGCCACCCAGCCGTCTGACCCTTGTTGCTGTGCGAAACAATGTGGCCATACGGCTCTATCTCTGTGCTCTTGACCCAGAATGATACAGAGAACTGCTTTGGGTTGACGTCAGGAGTATTCATCATCTCTATCGACTCCCTGTACTCACCGCGCATCTGCAGAGCTTGGCCGTCCTTGCCGTCAACAAACAAAGTCTCTGTGTTTGTGACAGGGTGTACAAGCGTAGAGTTGCCGCTGACATCGTACCCCTGCAAGTCGTTGAGCAAAAGGTCGCAGTGCATCACGTCCCCATAGTACTCGCATCCAAAAGGCTGGGTTTTTGTTGGTCCCTGGCCAAACGCCAGGGCGACTGGCGACAGGACTATCAAGATGGCAGCTAATGCCACGGTACTGTAATTCACGGTAATGAAATTGTAGAAAATTATTTAACGGTTAAGATGGCATGTGCCATCCTTCTGCCATAGTAAGCATCTTCTCAGGCAGAAGACACATGCCAATCTTGCATAACATTTTTCAAGTCGCGATCTCTTTTATCAGGGCAAGCATCGTCTTGGCGACGTCTTCTCCGTACGGGTTGCGGTCTATCTTTGTGGCAAGCATCGTGTCCACGACGTCGCTTAGCGAGTCGCGCCGATAAAGCGGGAAGAGCACGTTTGCCTTCAGGAGTAATGTCTCCCAGCGCTCAGAAACGTGCCTGAGCGTGATGCACGGGCGCTTGAGCACTATAGCTTCTTCCTGCACGCCGCCAGAATCGGTCATTACAAGCTTGCAGTTTTTCAAAAGGTAGAGGAACTCCAAGTAGCCCGCAGGCTCTATTGCCATGACATTTGGAGGCAGGCTAATCCCGTACTTTGCAAGGCTGTTCTTTGTCCTTGGGTGGATGGGGAACACTATCTTGTGCTTTATTCCTGCCAGATGCTTTACAAGAAGCTCGAGCCTTGCCGGCTCGTCAACATTTTCCTGCCTGTGCATCGTGAGCAAGAGGTACTCGCTTGGAAGGTCTTTTCTGCCCTGTTCGTCTGCAATCTTTGCAAGGCGCCTGCACACGTCGACAACTAGGTTGCCGGTGACAAACACGTTGTCCTCTATCTGCTCGTACTTCAAGAAGGTCTTGGCAAGCTCTGTAGGCGGGAACAGGTAATTGGACATTGAGTCTATCTGTATCCTTGCTTTTTCTTCTGGCACGTTCAGGTCAAAGCACCGAAGGCCGGCCTCAATGTGGACAAGGGTGCTCCCAACCTCTTTGGCTGCAAGCGCGCCTGCAAGGCTCGAGTTTGTGTCGCCATACACCAAGACGTATGGTGGCCTGACTTGGCGGAGGAACTCTACCATCTTTTCTTTTAGCTTGCCCACGTCTGACGTGTCGCAGCGCAGATCGTAATCCGGCTTTATGTTGAGCTCGTCAAAAAATATGCTCTTCATGTTGTCAGAGTAGTGCTGGCCGGTGTACAGCAGCGCGTGGTTGTCCCACCCACTCAATAGCTGCACCAGCTCTGACAGCTTGATTATCTCCGGCCTTGTGCCGGCTATTGTGACGATTTCTAAGTTTTTCTCTATCTGCATTTTGATCCCTCACATGCAAACATTGTATTTCTATGGTGCGTAGTCAAGAGGCATCTGCCACGATCTTT
This sequence comes from Nitrososphaera sp., assembly GCA_023252395.1. Classification (GTDB taxonomy): domain Archaea; phylum Thermoproteota; class Nitrososphaeria; order Nitrososphaerales; family Nitrososphaeraceae; genus Nitrososphaera. The sequence goes on from JAJPDY010000051.1 coordinate 4,868, forward strand.
TCGGCCTTTGTTTCCTTTATGAATCCGTGTACAGTCTTTGTGTTTGCCCATGACTTGACAGAGAATGCCTTCATAAACGCCACGAACCAGTAGTGCGAAAATGGCGTCAATGCAGGCAGCTGGACCGCATATGCAAATCCCTTCCTTCCGTACTGCCTTACGAGCACCGCTATCTGGAGCGCAAACAGCACGCCTGCCAGCACCAGCCAGATGTTTAGTGGGATGTAGGTGTATGTGTACGGGTAGTAGTCAAACATCAGGAAGTGCAAGGCGGCATAGGCAGGGATGAGTAGCATTATGAGCCCCGTTATTGCGGCAATTGGGTTGAGCCAGTAAATGTTGCCAAGGACGTCAGAGCGTTCTGCTACCCTTGTCTTGAGCAGGGACAAGAAGCCCTTGCCCCACCTTGCGCGCTGTCTCATCATGAACTCAAGCGTTGGCGGCTTTTCGTCGTAGTTTATAGAGTATGGCGCAAACGCTATCCTGTATCCACTTCTGAGCAGCCGGAATGTCAGCTCGTAGTCGTCTACAAGGTGGTTTGCAAACATGCCTACTTTAGCTAGTATGTCTTTTCTAACGATGTAGCCTGTGCCTCCAAGCGCGGTCCTCCTGCCGATGAGGCTCCTTATTGTCATGAAGGGCGTTGACCATAGGTCGCCTTCAAGCGCAAGCATCCTTGTTACAAAGTTAAAGCTCCTGTTGCTTGGGATGTACCTTCCCTGCACTGCGGCATAGTTTCCGTCAAAGAGCGGCAGCGCATTTTCAAGAAAGTCGCGAGTCAGCAGGCCGTCGCTGTCAAGCACCAGCAAATAGTTGCCGCCAGACTTTTCAACGCCATAGTTGAGCGCGATGCCCTTGCCCGCTTCTTTTGTGTTGAGCGCAAAGACTTTTACTCTTTTGTCTTCGACCTGCGCCTCGTCGTATGTCTTGTCAGTGCAGTTGTGGCATATGACAATTACCTCGATATTCTGGTAGGTCTGCTGCAGGCAATTGAGCACCGTCCTCTTTATCACGCTCTCTTCGTTCCTTGCAGGGATAATGATGCTGCAAAGCTCGCGCTGGTTGCGGAATTTCTCTGATGCGTTTTTCTTCATGTTCATCTGGTACTTCCTTACCTTTCCGTACGACCCCATGTACAGCGCAAGTATAAAGATCAGCATGCACACGTACATCAGGTTAAAGCCAAGAATTGGGATTGTAAAGTAAGTCAGGTCAACGCTTGTGTCGACCAAGATCTCTATGCCGTACAGCCGCGGGTATATTGTCGAAGTAAGGACAAGGGCCCAAAGTGCAACCACTACAAAAAAGAATGCAATCCAACCCTTGTCAGCCATTGTTCACACCTGCCACTATCAATGTAGTCATTATACGCTGCTGAATCTCAAACGGCTACAGCGTATTAATGAGTTCAGAAAGAAAAATCGGCAAATTTCTATACTGGTCCGGAAATAATAACTACTAAATACAATGTATGAAAAGTAAGGGAAAAAGTGGTAGAAGCAGGCAGCCTACCTGCCAAGCATGTTCTGTATGGTGTGGGGGATCTGTGCAAGCGCGTTCATTATCTGCGACAGTAAGTCCGGAGCCGGCTTTATGTCGTACTCCCTGAAAGTAGAATCAGTGTTTCCGTTTGCGTCGCCGGCTGTAACTTCGATGACTCTTGATGGCGAATGGATGTCTATCAGCGCCTTGTACACATCGTTCTGGTCGCGGAAGAGCCCTGCCGTCGCGAGCTGGCCGTTCTGCACAAACTTGACTTGCCTCACCTGCAGGCTTGAGTCGTCTGTTATCTTTACCCGGAACACGTTCTTGCCCTCGTCAAGCTCTGTAGTCAGGATCTCTATCTTGGGAGGCGCGCGGTCATTTGGCGCCACCCTAGGCTCTTCGGCTGAATTGCTTGGAGAAGGTGGTGGGAGAGGAATCGATTGGGCGCTGGCGTAGCTTGCCGCCAGCGGCAGCAGCAAAGCCATCAGCAGCAGGACTGAAACTACTACTGTCTTCAATGACACAGAACTGATGTCAAGAAATTTAAGAGTAACCGCACCGCATCTAGCGACAAGTAGAATAGTATTTTCTCATATAAGAAAAATCAAATGATTCGCACATGAGAGAAATCGTATGTTATATTATGACAGAGGCTGATTTGGTACCCGATAAATAAGCGACTGGCACACTCACTCGTGATGAATATTCTAGCCATAGGCGCACATCCTGACGATATCGAGCTTGGATGCGGCGGCCTGCTGCTAAAAGCTTCTCGGCAAGGGCATAACGTGTCAATGTACACTCTGACAAGGGGCGCGGCTTCAGGCGACCCTGAGCAGAGGACAAAGGAGCTGATGCAGTCTGCAAAATTCATAGGCGCAAAAAAGCTGTGGATCGACAACTTTGAAGACACCAAACTCTACCTTAGCAGCGAGCTTATCAACCACATCGAGTTCTTTATCAACAAGTCCGATCCCGACATCGTGATAACCCATTCGCTTGGCGACACGCACCACGACCACAGGGCGATAGCTGCATCGACCATAGAGGCGGGAAGGTTCATCCCGAGCATACTGTCGTACGAAATCCCGGTGACTAAAGACTTCAAGCCGCAGGTCTATTACGACATCTCTGATGTTATTGACGACAAGATAGAGCTTATCAACATCTTTTGGTCGCAGAGGAGCAAGATGTTCCTCAAGTCAAATGCGATAAAGGGACTTGCAGAATATCGGGCCCTTCAGAGCAGGCTCAACACTTCCGTGACTTGCGTAGAAGCATTTGAAGTACAGAAATTGTGCTTTGGAAAAGAGTTCAAGCTGCTAAAGGTCCC